>JADFGE010000096.1 GCA_022567855.1 Planctomycetota bacterium
AGACCTTCGGGCGCCGGCCCGGGCGCTTCGACTCGAAACAGTCGTTTGCCCCCCACGCCCAGCATGGGCAGCACGGCCACGAACAACACGACGATGCCCAACCCGCCGAGCCATTGGGTGAACGCGCGCCACAGGAGCAAACTCTGCGGCAAGGCCTCGATGCTGTAGCGATCACCGAGGACGGTTGCGCCGGTGGTGGTCAGACCGCTCATCGCTTCGAAATAACAGTTGACCGGGTCCAGGAAAGGATGTTGTTCGCCGGGGCCGGTGTGCCAGTGCGCCCATAACAGATACGGCATTCCCGCTACTGCGGCGCCAATGAGCCAGCTCACCCCGACCAGTAGCAGGGCCTCGCGTCGGCCGATGTGTTTGACTGAACCACGTGTTCGCAGCCACAGCAGCCCGCCGACGAGCACACTGCCGCCGATCGTGCCCAGCAGGGCGAGTAATGACGAAGCGCCAGTTCATGTCAGGCAACTTACTCCGCGGCGAAGAGCTTCTTGAGTTGTTTCTCCATGCCCGCTCGGCCGATGACGAGCACGGTGTCGCCGGCTTCGACCTTATCTTCAGCGCTGGGCACCCACGCTCGATCGCCCCGGCGGATCGCAGCCACGATCCAGTTCGGCGTCAGCTTCACCTCACGCAGCGGTTTCTCGATCACTTCAGACTCGCGCCCCACACGCACCCGAAAGGCATCGACTACGCCGTCCGTCAGCGACGACATTTTTTGTAACGGGCTCTCGTCGAGCGTTGCTAGGATTTCATCGGCGGCGACCAAGCTCGGACTGAACGCCAAATCAACGCCGATGTGATATACCAAGTCGAGATAGTTGGCGCTTTGCAATACAGCGATCACGAGCGTGACACCCATGCTCTTGGCCAAGACCGACGCGATGATGTTGTCTTCATCGTCGGTGCGCAGCGCACCGAACACGTCCGCCTGGCCGATGTGTTCCTCTTCAAAAATACTGCGGTCGGTTGGGTCGGCGTGGATAACGGTGATCCAGTCGAGTTTGTCGGCAAGCTCCGCCGCGCGCTCGCGATCTGTTTCAAATAGGCGGATTGAGAAATTGCGGTTGCGCAACGATCGGCAAAGCCACACGGCCATAGGCGAGCCGCCCATCAGCACGATGCGTCGTCGGCCGAGCTTATCGTCGTGGAAGAGCTTGCGCGCTTCGGGGAAGGCCGTCGCATTGCCCACGAGGACCACCGTGTCGTCTTTCTCAACGGTGCTGGTCGCGATGGGAATAAACGCCTGTCGCTGGCGCGTGATGGCGGCGAGTCGAGTTCCTTCGGGCAGCTTCAGCTCCGCCAACGGTTTGCCGATCGCTGGGGCGTCACTGCTCACCGGGAACTGCTGCATCTGGATCGTGCCTTGGCCGAACGATTCGATCGCCAGAGCCGCGGGGTTGCGCAGTTTGCTGGCGATGACCATAGCCGTCGCGTACTCGGGGCAGATCAAACGATCGATGGACAGATGCTGCTGATAGTCAAACCCGCGCTGCGAGATGAATGCGCCGTGATGAACGCGAGCGATGGTCTTGGCGGCGCCAACGGCTTTGGCGATCGTCGCCGCGAGCATGTTCACCTCATCCCGATCGGTGACGGTCACCACGAGATCAGCCTGGCCTGCGCCGGCTTCGCGTAGAACCTGGGCGTCCACGCAATTGCCGCAGAACGTCGCCACGTCGAGGGTGTCGGCAATAGCCCGCAACCGATCAGGATCGGTGTCGATGACCGTAATATCGTTGTCGGCGGAGGCGAGCACCTCCGTGGCATGACTGCCGACCTGTCCCGCACCGCAGATAATGATTCTCATGGTTGGATTCTCAAAGCGAGCACCGATCAAGGCTGGCTCGGTATGGATCCTCGCGGCCGGTGAGAACGGCCAGGCTGCCGCCGGTGGGTGGCTCGGCCGTCTTCCAGGTGACGATCTTAGCCCCGGGTCATGGTGCGGCAAGCCGAGTCGGTGGCAGGGGTTTCTTGCCGGTGTCAACCCCCGGCTTTTCGCAGCTGCGACGGGAAAAAAGCGTCCATCAGCGGATGGCAAGTGGTTCTGGGCAGTCCACGATCGCTGGTTCCCATCTCATCAGGACCTCGTGACGAGTCGAGGCCCTCGGCCGTGAAACCGCACTTTGTCTGATCGGCTTGGTTTGCCAGTTTGCCGCCGGCCCATCGCCGCACTCGATGTTCGCTTGGTGTGCTGCGCGGTCGGGGATCGCCTACACTGATGCGCCACGTATACGAAAGAAGGTCAACCCCATGCTCAAGCCGAAAATCGAAGACGCGCTCAACGCGCAGCTCAACGAGGAACAGACCGCCGCCCAGGAATACCTCGCGATGACCGCGTGGTTTGAGCAGCGCAACCTCAGGGGATTCGCCTCGTTCATGCGCGCTCAAGCCGAGGAGGAGCGCCAGCACGCCCTCAAGATCTTCGATCACATTTTCGATCGCAGCGGACACGTTCAGCTGAAATCAATCGCCGAGCCGGCGTCCGATTTCGACTCGCCCAGGGCCGTTTTCGAGGCCGCGTACGAGCGCGAGAAGGGGAATACCAAGAGCATCCACGCGCTGTATCGGCTCGCCGGCGAGAACGACGACTACGCCACCCAGGCCATGTTGCAATGGTTCATCACCGAGCAGGTCGAGGAAGAGCGGTGGGCCGAGGAAGCGGTCGGGCTGTTGGACGTGGCCGCCGACAACCGAAGCGCCCTGCTCATGCTCGACGCCCGCTACGGCGCCAAGGCCGCCGAAGAAGGTGCATAGCCGCATCGCGATTCCCTGGTTCAAGTTCGACGTGCGATCCGATGGACACATGACGGGCGAGGACATCTACTTCTTCGAGCGGTGTGCCGAGGTGGGAATCCGTCCAGTCGCGCTCCCGCAGTTGTTGTGCTCACATCACCGCGCGGTGGATCTCCTCGATTCGTACCACGAGCTCCGCGCACTGCGCCGAGAGAAGAAACTGCGACAGGCAGCGTGAACGCTGTGAAGCAAGGACATGCTGAAGCAAGAGGACCGGAACGATGCTTCACGGGATGCGGTCTGCGCTAGAGTTGCATGGATCGGAGACATGCCCTGCGCTGCGTGTGGCGCTTCACTCGAACGCAACGCAAGAACGAGGATTCCCCGACGAATAATACGAATCGCAATTGATCCACAGGCGGGTGCCATGCTTTGACCCGATAGGGCAAAGCATGCTTCATCCCGACGCGTCGGGAATGAAGCATGGCACCCGCGAAACGCACGAGAATTATTTGGGATTCGTATAACAACTGTCGCTCGCAAAGGGTCGATCTTATTCTAACGTTCTTAAGAATGTGAGAACGATGCGCCCGCGCTTCGTAAGTTTGTGGCGCACCCACCGATCATGTGATCGCTTGGTCGTTAAACCTGCCATAGTCGTTCGGCGAATGTGCTCCGAGGCGGTCTTGTAGTTGATCCGCAGAGATCGCGCAATCTGCTGAACTGACAAATGTGGGTTTCGACTCAGCAAACGCATGATCTGAATCCGACGATGATTCGCGAACCCCTTGACGATCTGTTCGAGCTGTCGATCTCGTTTGGCCATTGCAAACACTCCTCCGCTGGCGTTGTCTTGTCCAATTGCAAGAACTCATGGCGCTTGAATCCGCCGACCTTATTCTAACATTCTCAAGAATGTAAGAATGACAATCGTCTCGGATCTCGGATCTGACTGATCGATGGTGCATCGTTTTGGAGACCCAAGCGGCTGGACGGCTCCTACGCGCCAGCCTACGCTCCGGCTGCTATACGCTCGACTTGCACGCTAACCCTATCCCTTGCCGAAGCGCACGCAGTAGATCGGTGGAAGATGGGTGGAGACGCACTCCCAGGCATCGCCTTGATTCTGGGACACCCAGAGCGACCCCGTTGTCGATCCAAAAGCGAGCGTGTCGCCCGTTTCGTCGATATCAAGCGCGTGGCGAAACACCAGATCGTAGGCGTGCTCCTGCGGCAGGCCGTTGGTGAGTTGCTCGAACGTTTCGCCGCCGTCTCTCGTGCGCGTGACGACCACTCTGGCGTCCACAGGAATGCGCTGTTCATCCTTGATCGCTGGAACAAACCACGCGGTGTTCGGATCGGCGGGGTGAACGGCGACGGCAAAGCCGAACGTTGACGGCTTGACGTCCGTGATTTCCTGCCACGTCTTGGCGTCATCGATTGAGCGGAAGATGCCGTTGTGGTGCTGCACCCAAAGGTGATCCGGCGCACTACGACATCGTACGAGCAGATGCGGATCCTGCGTGATGGGGTCGTAGGCTTGCTCGGCCGGCAGGTATTCAGCGCGCAATCCTTTGCTATCACATTCCCAAGACTCGCCGCGATCCGTGCTGCGCCACACGCCGCCGCACGACACGCCGACGAGAAGATGGGCCGAGTCGCGGGGATCGACGCAAACGGAATGGATGCCCGCATAGTCGTAGCCGCCGCCAAACCATTGCGGCCGGCGTGGGTCATCCCACAGCGAGCGGACAAACCGCCAACTGTCGCCCTCATCATCGGATCGGAACAGTCCGCCGGGGATTGTGCCGCACCAGAACACGCCGGGCTCATCCGGCCCACCGCCCTGAATCTCCCAGATCAGCTCGGTGTTCCAAGGCGTGACGTTGCCCGTGGTCGGATTTGGCTTTTCCTCAAAGTCGTCCGGCTTCTGGGGATACGCCGGCGTGGCGCATTCCTGCCAGGTCGCCCCGCTGTCGCGCGATCGATGCAACTTGCACCCGAAGTGGCCATGCCCCAGCGCTACGAACATCGTGCCGTCGCGCGGATCGTGCATGACCAACGAGCAATTGTCGGCAAGAAAATTCGTCTGCGTAATCGACCATCGCTTCCCGCTGCGCGTGATGGTGAACAAACCCTTCCGAGTTGCGACAAGAATCCGATCACTCACGCCGTCTCATTTCAGCCGTCGCCAAACCTTTCTATCCGCCGCCTATCCGCCCGAGAGCGCTTGGATCACTTCCACCAACCCATCCTGTGGGACCGAATCAGTCAGTCCAATACGATCAGTAATCTGCCGACCATCGACGAAGATTACCATATGTTTGCGCAGCGCCCCTTGATCGTCCAGCACATAGCCGCGCGCCGCAACATTTGCAGCAAAGTATGCGTCCAGCACGGCCCGTACGGTGTCGCCGTCCGCTTGGGCGGGGGGGCATTCGACATGGCGCTGTATGTTGTCTGTGAACCGAACGTGAGGCATGTGTTACCCAAGATTTCGCATCGAATCCTGATCGTGGCGGACTGAGGCTATTGTCGCTCGCATCAATCGTCAATGGCCGCTGTTCAGTCCGGGGACCGTCCAAACGAGCGATACATCGAGGCGCCGCTCGAGGCGTTGAAGCACTGGAACAAGCCAACGTCCTCTCCGCGTGAGGCGATAGGACGATGTTGGGGGATACTGATCGACAATTCTCCGCTCGATCAGGGCGGAGCTTTGCACCTCCAGGAGCCCAAGCGTCAGCACCTTGGACATGTTGAAGCCGGCAGCATTCTTTAGCCCAGACGGCAACCCGCCGGCGATCTACGAGGACCGCGGCGGGCGGGACTCAACCAGCCCGGCACCGGGGCTCTCATCTTTGCGGACTCCACGAGGCATCGCGGCGCAGCGACCCTTGGTGGCAAATCGTGCCCTGCTTGAAGCTATTCAACCTTCTAACTTGCTCGAACGCAGCGTAAGCCCCTCGACAATCGCGGCCGCGTTCGCGCGGCAGTCCTCTTCAGTCCGTCCAGTCGCTATGGCGATCTTTTGCCCATGGTCATCATAGATCGACAACTCATACTCACCGGCAATCTCGATGATCCTTGCTTGCACGTTCCAAGGATTCTTGTCCATGCGAAATCTCCACGAGACGCGAGCGTAATCGAAAGCTACGTGCGCCACGACAATGATTGGACGCCCGCAGCCGACATATGCCTCGGTCCTACCGGGACCGGAAGTGCTCCCGGTGACTCGTCGTTTCCCGGAAGGGCGCAGCAGATCGGCGGACCTGCCCCAACTTCGCATTACAGGCTTCGCTTGTCACAGAACTCAATTCATCTCCGGTTGTCCGAAACTTCACGATGCGCGCGGGAGAGCAAGCCGGCCGGTTCAGATCGTCTTGGGCCTGACCGACCGGTTGTAACCTCTCCCGCATCGATCTCCGATTGTCGTGTCATTCATGGACTCGTTTGCATCTGGAACTTCTCAATCCATCGGCGTGATTGTTCGTGCAAACACAATTTGTCTGGTGCGCCAATTAGCGCCCAACTATTTGACCAACTATTTGACCAACTATTTGACCAACTATTTGACCAACTATTTGACCAACTATTTGACCAACTATTTGACCAACTATTTGACCAACTATTTGACCAACATACCTGTCAGTATTCTGTCAGTATTTCTGCGCACGCTAATCCCATGGAGATGATTATCTCCCGCATTTCACCGCACCCACAAGCGTTCTGCGTTCTCCCACCTGCGCAGGCGTGACGATTCGCACCGATTGACGCCGATCGCAGCATTCTGAGTTGCCCTTGCAAATCCGCTGCGCATGTTGTGAGCGAGCGGTTGCTGAACCGTCAACGACCCTCGCCGGCTCCGTTGGTCGTGCAGGGGCATCGATCTACTCAACTAGGGAGACAGGGGATGAAATCTTTACGAATGGCTCATGGCGCCGCGACGCTCGCGACGTGCGTGCTGCTGGGTTTGACTGCTTCAGGGCACTGGGCTCAGCTGAATCCAATGCCGCAATCGACGGCCGGTGCGGCTGCTTTTTCGGATCCGTTGTGTGACCTCGCAAACGAACTCGTTGAGTTGGTGTGTCGATCATCGACAAGCAACGGCATCGAGGGGCTTGCGTACGGCTTCATCGACGAAGTGGACCGGGTCACCTGGGGCGAACTGGAACCGCTCATCGCCAATGCCAAGGCGGAGCTCGACGCGATCTTCGATCCTTTCGACACGCCGAGCCTGGATCCGGTCGACGCCGGCGCCGATGCCGACCCAGTCGACACTTCTTTCATGACCACCGAAGAGATGGGCGATGAATTGTGCGAACGCGCTAAGGCAGCAAGGGACAGGATCTGCAACTCGATCCAGCTCGCCGATCACCAGGACGTCGGGACACTATGGCACCAGATGCGCTGGCTACTTGATGATCTTGAGGAGCAGGCCAGACCCGTAGTACCGGTGCCTATCGCCGGTTGACGGGGCGGGCCGCGCTCGCGCCGCAATGCAAGAGGGTTCGGCACGGTATGGGTATGCGATCGCGTCGTTGTTGCGGTTTCGCGGGTGAAGCAAGGACCTGTGGGAGATGTGGCTGAAGCTAGTTCGCGCTGATCGGTCAGGTCTGTGGAACGCTAATCTCTGTTCGTTGAGCCCGGGGCATCTCGGCCAGCAATCTCGAGGTCTGTAAGTTGCTGCAGCGCGGTCCGCACGCTGCTGAGGTCTACGTCGGAGCCATATGCGGCTGAAATCAAGGACACGATCGTATCCATACGCTCTTGGCGGAGGCGCGTGGCGAGCTCACCGTCGCGACCGGCAACTGCCGCGGCAATCTCAGAAGACGTGTCAAGGAGGGCAAGGGCTCGGTCATAGCGACCGGTCTCTAGGAGGCCGGCCACTAGCTCTAACTGAGACGTGATGACTCGATCGACACGCTCTTGCCACGCTTCAATCTCCTCGCGCCGGTCGCGCTCCGTCGCCGCCAATTCCCCCTGCTGCTCCGCGATCAGTCTGTTTTTCTGGGCGATGTCGTAATATCGAACGGCACTTGCCCAACCGGTGGAGCCAACAAGCACCAGGGAGATAACCCCCGCCAGCGGGATGCCGATCCAAAGCGAGATGCCCCTCCGCCAGCGACGCTTCCGGGTGAGTTGAGCCGGTTGGTTCCCTGAGAGCGTCGCCTCGATACCTTCAGCGAGTTGTGCGATCTGTTGTTGCACGTCAGGCGTAAGTAGCGTTCGTGCCGCCCTCACTTCCGGCGCTAGCTTCCGTGTATCATCTTTCACCGTGGAGGTCATCACCTGTTGCCGGAAGTAGTGCTCTCGGTGCTTCTGCGAATTGTGCATCTCAGTTACTCCCCTGTGAGTTGAACCTAACGGCGTTTCGACGCCTCAATCGCTTCCAGAAGTTGCCGATAGAGTCCCCGAGGATCAATCTGTGTCGGGTACTGCTCGGCTTCATACCCCCAGCGCGTCAGGAAACGCTTTACTTCGTCCGGCAATTCCGGATCGAGCGACAGCGCCATAAGCGTTATGATCGCATGTTTGCGCCCCCTAGGGCCATCAGGAAATGCCTTCGCAGAGTCCCGCGCCAGCGCCATTGGAATATTATCCAGGGACACCCGCCCTCTTCTTGCAGAAGCAGAGCGCGGCACATGGGGTTGTTTCTCCGCCATCGCACACATTGTAGTGGAATCGTCTCGGCTTTGCTGGCCGACTAGTTGTCCAGAGTCTTGAGCACAAACATGTTTAGAAACTGAGCCGGGTTGG
The DNA here is from genome assembly GCA_022567855.1 of Planctomycetota bacterium. Lineage (GTDB taxonomy): Bacteria > Planctomycetota > Phycisphaerae > Phycisphaerales > SM1A02 > JADFNO01. Next base: position 8,503 of record JADFGE010000096.1, read on the forward strand.
GGCAGGGCGGTGTCGGGGCAAGCGACCAAGGGAGGCGATGTGGGTGAATCCCGTTCGGGCCAAGTCTCTGTCGCCCTCTAGGTACTGCAGGAAGGATCGTTTCGACGGCCCGACGCCGGCGATTGGCAGGGCCGTAACGCTGCCAACGTCCTTCGATATGAGCGGCAACGGACTGATACTTTACGAGAATCTGGGAGACCAGGACTAACGCCGTCACCTGCCGAGATTGTCAGTTTTGCCCCGGACGCACCTCGTGGCCGTGTTTTGCCGCGACACTGATGTTGAGGTAACGCAACATGTAGATTGAGAATCAACGCTCATCGTCTCTTGGTTCGCTGGCATGGGGTTTGTATCCTGGACAGCGGAGGGGAGAGAAGATGCTCAGAAACGCGTACGGTGTTGGCTTGGGGATTCTGCTGGCTCTGGCTGGAGCTGGCTGTGCATCATCGCCCCCGAAATCGCCGCCACGCGCGACCGCGGCTTGGGGAACCGTCCCACCTAGCCTGGTGATACCGGGCCTGGTGCGGGGTGGCATCTTCCACGGGGGTTCAGCGGGGCCG
>JADFGE010000097.1 GCA_022567855.1 Planctomycetota bacterium
CGTAGTTTGGACCGAACCGTATATCTTTTTCACCGCGAAGTCGCCGGGGATTACGGCCTCGCTGACGTTCGATCCGGGCGATGGGTTGGATCACGTCGTGGGGTTTGATGTGCTGCTGAACGACATCAGCGAATTCACGGTGGGCTTGCGCCCCAGCGAGCACGGCATGGCGTTCGTTATGGCGAAGGACGATCGGTTGATCGGCTTGCCGGGTCACGAGCGATTCGGGGATCCTGAGGCTCGGGCGGAGGCGATCTTGAAGCGCCCCTCGGAATTGGGTCTTGTTATTGCAGCGGATGGTGTCGAGGCGTATTCACAGCAGCCGGAGCAGGCGCGCGATGCGTTTCGGTTTATCAGCGACGGCGAAGCGTGGTGGGCCGGCCTGAGGCCGTTTCGTCTCGGCCCCGGGCGGGAGCTGATGATCGCGGTAGTCGTGCCCGAGTCTGATCTGCTGGGCGGCTTGTCGCAGGTCCGGGCGTGGATCGTTCTGATCACCGTGGCGGTCCTGGCGGGGGCGATCATCCGAGCCGTCATGTTGGCTGGTTACTACAGCCGGCCGATCGAGGCGCTGGTTCGCCAAAGCGATCGCATCAGCCGGGGTGATCTTGAGCCGGGCAAGCCTGTCGAAACGAACGTGCGGGAAGTGCGGCAGCTTGCCCAAGCGCATGATCGGATGCGGCACGGGCTGCAGTCACTGATGAAGCTCGAGCGCGACATTCAGCTTGCGCGGCAGATTCAGCAGAGCACCTTCCCCGATCGTCTGCCGGTCGTGCGCGGATACGAGATCGACGCCTGGAGCGAGCCGGCGGACGAGACCGGCGGCGATACGTACGATGTGATCGGCTACACGTACGACGTCATCGGGTACGAGCGCGCACGGGACGGTCGTCGAGGCGCTCGTCTGACCCACCGCGCCGATCGAGCGGTGTTCCTTCTGGCTGACGCGACCGGGCACGGGATCGGCCCCGCGCTTTGTGTGACCCAGATCAGGGCGATGCTGCGGATGGCGGTTCGGATGGGTGAGGATCTGTTGACGATCGTTCGTCACCTCAACGACCAACTTTGTGCGGACCTTCCGGACGCCCGCTTCATAACCGCGTGGCTGGGCGAGCTGAACGGTCGCGATCACACCTTGGTCAGTTTCAGCGCCGGGCAGGCGCCGCTGCTTCGGTATGACGCCGCTCGTGACGAAGTCGAGGTGCTCAACGCCGACATGCCCCCGTTCGGAGTACTCGACGATCTGGAGATCCAGCTGCCCGATCCCATTGATATGAATCCGGGCGATATCTTCGCGGTGATTTCCGACGGCGTGTTCGAGGCCGTCAATGACGACAACGAGCAGTTCGGCCTGGCGCGGGTGGTCGAGGTGCTCTCGCTTCACCATCGGCGCTCGCCGGCGCAGATTCTGTCATCTGTTCGGGAGACGCTGGCCCAGTTCACAGGCGGGGCGCCGGCCGCGGATGATCGGACCGCAATCATCCTGAAACGAACGCGGCGCTGAAGGGCGATTCTGGGGTCGGACGCGTCCAATCGAATTCCACACGAGCTGGTTCCGGCTGCGGTTGAGGTTGTGGGGCTTTGGGCCTCGGGTCGCGGCCGACGGACCGCGCGCCGCGCTGACTACGGGTGGGCAGCGCAGGAAGGGCTTGGGTTCAGAAGAAGCCGCAGGATCGGCGCGACCGCGGTATGTCCGTCAAGTCGTCGTATCTGATGGTCGATCACGCTATGGCGGAGCGAACCTGCGGGCGCGTTCTTGCCGTCGTCTGGACGGGTGGGGTGACGTACGGTTGCCGCCTCCGTGCCACGGAAGTCATCAGCGCCTCGGAGCCCATGCATGAGCAACGCGTTGAATCCCATTTACGTGACTGCATTCATCGAGGCGACGCAGAACGTCTTCCAGACGATGCTCCACCAGAAGGTGTCGTTCGGGAAACCGGTGCCGGGTCGGCTGCCGCATCTGGAGAATGACGTCTCCGCCATTATCGGAATGACGGGGGACGTGGTGGGTACGGTAGTGCTGAGCCTCCCCGCCGCAACCGCTTCGAAGATTGTCGAGTGTTTCGTCGGTTCGCCCATCGATATAAAGAACGACGACTTCGCCGACGCGGTGGGCGAGCTGGTGAACATGATTTCCGGCGGCGCCAAGGCGAAGTTCGATGGCCAGCAGGTCCGCATCAGCTGTCCCTCGGTGGTGATCGGCCAGGGCCACACGGTCCAGCAGCCGAGCGGCAGCGTCTGCATCTCGATTCCGTGCGAGTCGTCGTGCGGCGGCTTCTCCGTCGATGTATCTATCAAGAAGGTAGGCGTGTCGCAGGCCAGCGAGCCGGCGGCTGCCTAGTTATCCCAGCGCCCCGGAGGCTCTCACATGCGCGTAATGGTGATTGACGATTCAAAGACGATGCGGAACATTGAGCGGAGCATCCTCAATCAGCTCGGATACACCGAGGTGGAAGAGGCATGTAACGGGCAAGATGCGCTGACCAAGGTTGCTGCGTTCAACCCGGACCTGCTGCTCGTTGATTGGAACATGCCCAATATGGATGGCATTACGTTCGTCAAAGCGTACCGTGAGCAAGGACACAAGACCGCAATCATCATGGTGACGACCGAGAACGAGAAAACACGCGTGATCGAAGCGATCAAGGCTGGCGTGAATAACTACGTCGTGAAACCGTTCACTCCCGAGCTGCTGGGTGAACGCATCAACGACACGATGGCCAAGTTAGAGTCAGCTCCATAAGGCGGGTGACTTCCGGCGATCGCTGGCGCGAATTGCGATCACTCTTTTTTGCCAGAGGTGCCAGCATGGCGAAGACGCAAGAACAAGATGATTTTGGAGTCAGCGTGCGCCTCGAGGGTAGTGCATCCGAAGCGCGTGTCATCATTACCGAGCGGTGCGATCCGGCCAACCTCTCCGTGCAGATTCTGGGGGCGTTGCTGCGGCAACACGACGTAGAAGTCGGCAAGGCCGTCGAGGAACGCCTGGCAAAGATCGTAGAAGCCTACCGAGCTGACCGAAAACCTCGCGAAGAAATCGTGGCCAAAGCCACGCCCGCCGTCCATGGCAAGGACGGGGTCTTCGCCTGGGCGACCGGTTTTGATCCGACCAGCGCACACTCAACTGACAGGAAAAAAGAGGCATCCGATGATGATGCCGTGGACTTCTATAACCAGGGTTCGCACATCACGGTTGGGGCTGGAACACAAATCGCCACGCTCCGCCCACCCACCGACGGTACGGACGGTCGTGATGTTGTCGGTGGGGTGATCAAGGCTCGGCCGGGAAAGCCGGTCGACATCAAGATCGACGCATCGTTGCGCGTGGACGAAAAGGGCTGCGTCATCGCCGAGATCGACGGGCTTTTGCAGTTCCATCGTGCAGAGGTGAAGGTCAGCCCCGTCCTGGAGGTCGCGGAGTTTGTCGACTTCTCGACTGGTAATATCGATTTCGATGGCTCGGTCCTGATTCGCCAGGGTGTGCGTGATCGCTTCGTCGTCAAGGCCACGCGCGACATCATCATTCACGGGTTGGTCGAGGCGGCGACCATCGTGTGCGGAGGGAACTTCGAATGCCGCCGGGGCATCGCCGCCAAGGACCGAGGCGAACTCGTTGTGGAGGGCGACGCCGACGTTGGGTTCCTCAACAACGTGCGCGGTCAGATCAAGGGCCACCTGACGATCCGCCGAGAGATTATCAACTGCGACCTGGTGATCGGTCAGGACCTGCGATGCGAGCGGGGCGCGATCATCGGCGGCACCACGGCCATAACGGGAAGTCTACGGGCCATGACGCTCGGCTCCGAGGCGGAAACCGGAACCGTGCTCGTTCTCGGCTCCGTCCCGCTGCTGACGGCCAGACTCAACGAACTCAAGAAAAACTGCCCGGCGTGGCAGGAGCAGCTCGAGCGGTTTCGCTACGAACAAAATCAGCTCAGCGCCGGGCGCGGACCTGTCGGGCCGCAGCAACAGGAGCGACTGACCGAGCTCAATTTCGAGATATCCGATCTAGAGCGCAAGCTCCAAGACGCCCAGGAGGAACGCACGAGGATCGAACAAGAGATGGCCACCCAGGGGAAGGTCGAGATCCAGATCGAAAAGATCATCTACCCCAAGGTTCGATTTCGAGCAGGCGATGCAAACTTCATCTTCACCGAGGTGCTCAAGGGACCGGCCAAGATCGGCTGGAACGGGCGTAAGCAGCTTGTGTTCCGACAAGGTGACGGCCGCGTCCGGCTGCTCAGCGAGGTGGCCCAGGAACGCCCGCTGGCCGCCTAGGCGTAGAAGGCGTTCTGCGATCGCTTCGGATGTTTCGGCCGGAACCTCACTGTCCCGCAAGACTCGGCGATGTCCGATCGACGCTCTGAAATAGCGCGAAAAAATCGCATTTCATAGTTGGATCTGATCTCGTGTGACACACTTGAGTCGCGCCGGACACTCACGCCGGTGCCGTACCGTGGTCCAGCCAAAAGCCCGGCCAATGCGGGAACGTCGGCTTAGGCGGACTGCCAGTCTGGCCGATAGCTGGCAAGACCGAAGCTGTTAGCTGTCCTGTACCGCCGTGGAGGGGCTACCAGGGACTGGACCGCGATGTCCAGGAGTGATGCCTTGCCGTTCAAGACGATCATTGAAGATCTAGCCAAGACGGCCGTTATGACCGACGCCGATGATCTGCGCGGTCTTGTGGACCTTCACGAGCAACTGGAGCGCGTTCGCGACCAGGCTGATGCCGCCGAACTGCCGCCGATGGCAGAGGTCCTCGCCACTGCGGCCGAACTTATTGAGCAGATCATACTCCACCAAGCAGAAGACGCCGAAGCGGCGCTGAACGCTGTTCGCAAGAGCATCGAGCAAGTGCAGGAAGCGGTGCAAGGCGGCACACAACCGGCTGCGCCTGACCACGAGGCGCCGGCTGATGCGGAGGTTCCCTCGCCCAGCCGACCGTCCATGGATGATCTGGACGATGATCTGCTCAGCACCTGGGTGTCGAACTGCGACTGCGCTCTGAACGAGCTGGAATCTCAGGTGGTCGAGCTCGAGTCGGCAGAAGATCCACAAGAACTGATCGCGGAGGTGCGGCGGGGAATCCACACGCTCAAGGGGGAAGCCGGCGTCCTCTCCCTCCCTTCCACGCAGAAGTTGTGCCACGAAGCGGAATCCGCGATTGATCGGTGCCTGGAGGCCGGCCGACGCTTTCCGGTCGATGAGATCCTGAACCTGCTCGATTGGCTGAAGGTATTTGTCTCGCTGCTGGCGAACGATCCTAGCGCTGATGCGCCTGAGTACGACGATCTGCTTGCCAAGCTGCAATGCACCGGGGCCGATGTGATCGCGGACGGCGGGGGCTCGTCCGCCGACCACATTGAGCCTGACGCCCAACCGGTTGACGATGATCCGCCGCCCGAGGAACCCGGTCCTGAGGATGCCGGACGCGACGAGCCGGTCGAGTTCCCGGACGATCTGTCGGCGGACACCAACCTCCAGGATTTCCTGTGCGAAGCTCGCGAGCACATCGCCAGCGCAGAGGAAGCGTTGTTGGCGCTGGAGCAGGATTTCGAGGACGTCGAGCTGATCAACACCGTTTTCCGCGCGTTCCACACAATCAAGGGTGTCGCGGGGTTCATGCATCTTGAGCCGATCGTCGAACTAGCCCACAACGCGGAGTTCCTGCTCGACGAAGCACGCACGAAGTCGATCACGCTGAACTCGAGCTACGTCGATCTGATCTTGCAGTCGTGCGACATGCTCTGTCGACTTCTGGGCGCACTGGAAGGTGCGGATCCCCCCACCAAAGGACAGCTCGGCGAGCTAGTGGATCGAATCAAGAAGGCAATCGATGGGGACTTTTCCACTACGCCTGTCGGTCGCCCCCGATCCTCCGGGCCGGACTTTGCGCCCCTCGGCGAGCTGCTCGTCGCTATGCACATCGTCTCGCCCGAGGAAGTCGATCAGGCGTTGAATCGGCAGGCCCAAGGCGCGTCTCGTTTGCGCGATGTGCTCATTGAGGCTGGGCTGACCGACGTTGATGCACTCGAAGCAGATATCGTGAATCCCAAGAGCGCAACTGGGCAGCTTGTATGCGAGATGCTCGTCGAACTCGGGCTCGTCGCCGCAGAACAGCTCCGTGCCGCGATCGAGGCCAAAAAGGACTCGGATAAGCGGCTCGGCCAGTTGCTCGAAGTGAGTCCCAAGCAGTTAGCACCGGCACTGCGCGAGCAGCGCCGACTCGATCGAGAATCATCCCGTGAGTCCGACGCAAGCCCGGCCGAACCAACGACGGGCAAACCACCCACCGCGTCTGCCGGCACGGGCGGCTCGGCCGGCCAGTCCGTTAAAAAGAAGCCTTCGGGGTCCGCTCAGCGCCGCACCGATCCGACCGTCAAGGTCAACATGACACGGATGGACAGTCTCGTGGACATGGTCGGTGAACTGGTCATCGCGCAGCAGATGGTGATTCAGGATCCCACCGTCGAGAGCATCACCGAGCAGCGCTTCCAGCGCAATATCACCCATGTGGGCAAGATCATCCGCGATCTCCAGGAGGTCGCCATGTCCTTGCGCATGGTCACGCTCAAGGGGACGTTCCAGAAAATGGCCAGGTTGGTCCGGGACGTCGCCGCCAAAGCCGGCAAGACCATCAAGCTTCATATCGAAGGTGAGGAAACGGAACTTGATCGAACGGTTGTCGATGAGATTGCAGACCCGCTCGTGCACATGATCCGAAACGCATGCGATCACGGCATCGAGACGGCCGACAAACGCCGCGCAGCCGGGAAGTCGGAATCGGGCAATCTCACACTCCGGGCGTATCACCAGGGCGGATCGATCGTCATTGAAATTGAAGACGACGGCCAGGGCCTGAATCGGGAGGTGATTCTCAAGAAGGCGGTCGAGCGGGGCCTGTATTCCCCCGATCGCGATCTCTCGGATATTTCTAATACCGAGGTGTACAACCTCATCTTCCTCCCCGGGTTTTCCACCGCGGAGAAAGTAACGGATATCTCGGGCCGTGGTGTCGGCATGGATGTCGTCCGCCGGAACATCGAAGCGTTGCGAGGCAAGACGGAGATCCGGTCGACGTGGGGTAAGGGCTCGACGTTCGTGCTGCGCCTCCCTCTGACCATGGCGATCATCGATGGGATGATCGTGCGCGTGGGAAGTCAACGGTATGTCATCCCCACGCTGTCCATCGAACAGAGCTTTCAACCGAGACGGGATCAGATCAGCTCCGTGATGGGCCGGGGCGAGGTCGTGTCGGTGCGCGGATCGCTCTTGCCGATCTTCCGATTGAATCGGATCTTCAACCTCAACGAGGGGATTGACGATCCGACCGAGTCACTACTCATTGTGCTCGAGTCCAACGACTCGAGATGTTGCCTGCTCGTGGATGAGATCATTGGCCAGCAACAGGTCGTGATCAAGACGCTCGGGCAGGGCCTTGGAAGAGCTCGCGGTGTTTCGGGGGGCGCGATACTCGGCGATGGGCGGGTGGCGCTCATTCTCGACGTAGACGGCCTCATCAGGGAAGCCGCGAGTTCCGAACCTAAGAAAATCGCCGCTTAGTCAGCAACGTTGACCACCAAGGAGGTCAGGTATGAACACACCGCAAACAGCAGCCGCCAATACGCTCTCCGACGCCCTTGGAGAGAGCGGCGACAAAGAGAACAAGTTCCTTACATTCTGTCTCGGGCAGGAAGAGTACGGCGTCGAGATCCTCAGGGTCCGCGAGATCATCGGGATCATCGGGATCACGCCGTTGCCTCAGATGCCCGAGTACGTCAAAGGCGTGATCAATTTACGCGGGAAGATCATTCCTGTGATCGAATTGAGAACGAAGTTCGCCCTGCCACCCGTCGAATACACCGAAGCGACTTGCGTCATCGTCGTCGAGGTTTCGGAAAATAACGACTCAGATCATTTTCAGATGGGTGTCATCGTCGATTCGGTGAGCGAGGTGCTCGACATCGACCGCGACGACATCGAGCCTGCGCCGAGGTTCGGCAGCGCTCTCAAGACCGAATACATCCTGGGAATGGGCAAGATCAGCGACGACGATCGAGAGAAAGTCATCATCCTGCTCGATATCGACAAGGTCATGACCCAGGAGGACCTGGCCAGCCTGTCGAACGCGGGCAGTCAACTCGATACAGCTGACGGCGCGACTTCTGAGACGCCGTCATCCAAGGAACAAGAGACCGACACTCCAAACACAGGGCAAGCGAAGACTCCGGCGGCGTCAAACGCACCCGAGACGGCCCAGGGTGCTGAGAGTGCGGCCGAGGATAGTAAAAACGTCGCGGCCTGACCGCAACGATTGTTTATTGATTGTCACACGTACAAGGAATCATCCGGGTTTAGGCCGACTCAGGCCCGACTAGAGAGGACCACACAATGTCAACCACCACTGAATCAAACGCTACTGACAAGCTCGAAGGTAGCAAGATTACCTCCAACCTCGCCGAACTCCAGAGCGCTCTGGAGAACGTCGGCACCAACGTATTCTTCGGCGACACGGATCTGAACCTGATCTACATCAACGCCAAGGCACGGGAGACGTTGGAGGCCATCAACGACGTGCTCAAAGATCTCTTTGGGCTCAATCACGATGAGCTGCTTGGTCAGTGCATCGATATCTTCCACAAGGATCCGTCCTATCAGCGCGGCATCCTCAGAAGCCCCAAGAACCTCCCGCACCAAGCGGAGATTCCGTTGGGACCGCTGACGTTGGACCTTCAAGTTGCTCCCGTTTTCGATGAGGGCGGCGACTATGTCGGCACGATCGTCAACTGGGAGGACATCACGGCCAAGAAGACGGCCGAGGCCGAGGCCCAGAAAACCTCGCAAATGGTCAAGCAGTCGCCGGTCAACATTCTACTGTGCGATAGCGATCTGAACATCGTGTACGCCAACGACAATTCGGTGAAGACCCTCAAGGTGCTGGAGGGCGCGGGCAAGCTCGACTTCAAGGTGGATGATCTTATTGGAACGTGCATCGACAGCTTCCACAAGGACCCATCCTACCAGCGTCGCGTCGGCGAAGAGTGTAGATCTCTGCGGCCG
>JADFGE010000098.1 GCA_022567855.1 Planctomycetota bacterium
CCCATCGGTTCGCGGCGGCTCGGGCGGCGCCCCCGGAACGGCGGTAGCTGGGGATATCGACGATCGATCCACAATCTCCTGGTTCGACCGTCGCCGCGGGCCAACCAGTGAATCAAGGGCCGGGCGCAACTCCGGATAGAGAAACCGATAGCCGAGGCGCTCGGCCTTGGCGGGCGCGACGCGCTGGCTCATGGTGACATACTTGGCGAACTCGCCGATGGCCAGCCGCAGGGCGAACCGCGGGGTCGGGACCAATGCCGGGCGGCGCAGGACCGAGCCGAGCGTTCGCGCAAAGGTGCGGTTGGTCACGGGCTCGGGCGCAACGACATTCATTGGACCTGATAGCTCACGGTCCTTCAGGGCCAGGTCGATGAGGCCAACGACGTCGCGCCAATGGATCCACGGCATGTATTGGCGCCCGGAACCGAGCGGTCCGCCGAGCATGAGACGAAACGGCGTGATCATCTTCGCCAATGCTCCGCCCCGCTCGTCCAGGACGATCCCGAATCGGAGCCGCACGACGCGCACGCCTGCGCTGCGGGCCCTGTGCGCCTGCTCCTCCCACCGCACGGTGAGCTTGGCCAGGAAGTCGTCGCCTGGAGCGGCGCCCTCATCAACAGTTTGATCGGCGGTGTCGCCGTAGTATCCAACCGCAGAGGCGTTGATCAAGACGCCGGGCCGATCGACCGCCGCATCAATCGCTTCCACGACCTGATGCGTGCTGTCGATGCGACTGTCCAAGAGAACCTTCTTGTAGGCGGTATGCCACCGGCGGTCGGCGATGCCGGCGCCGGCGAGGTGAATGACGGCATCACACCCGTTGACCGCGTCTTGCCATGGTCCGGGAACGGCCGGGTTGCCCCCAATCACGGTGACTCTCTGGTTGGCGGCAGCGGCAAAGAGGCGACCAGCCCGAGCGGCGTCGCGCGAAACGATCACGACTTGATCATCTCGCTCCAGGCGATCGAGGACGAGTCGTCGGCCGATGAGGCCTGTCGCACCCGTAATGAGTACCTGCATTAATCAGTTCGCCTCGCGGTGACCGGTCAGTTCACGATGTTGGGCCGTTCGCCGGCCGGACGCACGCGACCGGAGTTCGGCGTCTCAAAGGGTAGCTCGGGACGCCGTCGGGACCAAACCGCCGATCGCACCAATGTTCGTCTCGATCCGCGCCGATAGATCGCAGGTAATAAACCCTGGAGTTCCCTGGAGGTACGACCCATGACTGGTCAGCCGACGAACCCACCCGTCTCCGGACACACGACCGCGACAATGGAGACGTCAAACCCACTGGCACGCCTGGATTCGATCGCGACCCCGCCCAAGGCCGGCATCGGCCGACCGGCGCCGGATTTCGAGGCGACCGCGGTCATCAACAAGCGCTTCGAGCAGGTTCGACTCCGTGAGTATCGGGGCCGGTACGTCGTGTTGTTTTTCTGGCCGTTGGATTTCACCTTCGTCTGCCCGACCGAGATCGTGGCCTTCAGCAACGCGGTCGAAGCGTTCGCTGAGCGAGATACGGTGGTGCTCGGCGTGTCGGTGGACAGCCAATACACGCACCTGGCGTGGCAGAACACGCCTCGCGCCGAAGGAGGCCTCGACGACGTCGCATTTGCCATGATCTCGGACCAGACGCATTCCATCAGCCGGGCCTATGGCGTACTTCTGGAGGATGCGGGCGTCGCGTTGCGCGGGTTGTTTCTCATTGATCGTGAGGGCGTGATCCGTCACATGCTCGTCAACGACCTCCCGTTGGGGCGGAACGTCGATGAGGCGCTGCGCCTCGTGGATGCGCTGCAGTTTCACGAGAAGCACGGCGAGGTGTGTCCGGCCAATTGGCGACCGGGCGACCCGAGCATTGATGCGCACCCCGACCGCGCCAAGACGTTCTTTCGCCAGTGGGGCAAAGCCGCGTAGGCCACAACCAGCGTCCGACCCTCCTTCCCCCCCCAAGAATACCCTCGCTTTCACCCCACTATCCCAAAAACGGGGTCGGGAGTCGTTTTTTCGCGCTTCTGGACCGTTCCTAGCGCCGGTTCCGAGCCATTGGCGACCTCAGGAAGCACGGGTCGACAGAACCTTGGCGCGCCGCAACACATCATCCAGCATTCGTTCGGTCAGCCGGCCCGTGAATGTGTTCTGCTGGCTAACGTGGTAACAGCCGACAAGGGTCGTTGTGTGGAGTGGACACACAGCGCCGTGTGCGAACTTGGGCTTGGGGCGCGGAAGCTCGCAACCGGTGTCTCGTAGCACGGCCAACATCGCAGTCCACGCGACCGCTCCCAGACAGACGGTGACGGCTGGGCGCAAGACGGCGAGCTCTTCGATCAGGTACGAGCGGCAATTGGCAAGTTGGCGTGCGGTCGGTTTGTTCCCCGGCGGTGCGCAGCGAAGCGCCGCGGTGATGTAGACGCCTGACAATCGCAAGCCATCGCCCCGATGCGTGGCCCGCGGCTGGTTCGCCAAGCCGGCGCGGTGCAATCCTGCATAGAGGAAGTCACCCGAGCGATCGCCGGTGAACATTCGCCCCGTTCGGTTCGCGCCGTGTGCAGCCGGGGCCAGGCCCACGATCAGGATTCGCGCGCGCCGGTCGCCGAATCCGGGCACCGGTTTCCCCCAGTAAGTCCAGTCTTGGAACGCACGGCGCTTCTCGGCGGCGACTTGCCCGCAATAGCGGCGCAGCTCAGGACACCGACGGCAGCGCGGAATGAACTGTTCGAGCACACTCAGCGGCCGGGGACGCTTGGGTGATCGACTAGCCATCGGCGCGCGAGAGCGCTGCATCATCAGCGGGCATCGGCATGAGATTCATTCCACCGGCCCCGTCAACGACCAGCTCGTAGATCTGTCCGGCGCGCACCGGCTTGTAGACCACCTCACCCTGTGCGACCCTTACTCCCGCCGCCGCCGCCGCCTGAGCATCCATCGCCAACTGCCAGAAATACTCCCAAAGCCGTTTCTGGTAGTTCCCCGCGTCACCGATCGCATACCCAGGCGGAATCGCGCCGGGGGTGTCGATCGCAAGACCATCGCGCGGGGCCATGCGATCCGAGTAGATTCGGCGCAGCAGCACGAGCGTACGACCGCGCTGCGGATGTCCCTCGGCCACATCGTTGCGATCGAACTTCACGGTCCAGGCGTCGACGAACAGGACATCACCGGGGATCGTGAACGTCTGCCGGGCGAGCTCGGTCGAATCGTCATCCAGCTCGATCAAGAGCAGGCGGGTTTGGGTGATCTGCTCGTCGGCGTCGGTGGTTTGTCCCAAGATGTGGATATGCGCCAAACGCCGGCTTCGGTTGAGCCGCGCAATCATCGCGCTCTTTTGCGCCAGGCGCGATTCCATCTCGGCGTTGAGCGTCTCCAGGCGATCGATTGCACGCTGATTTTGATCGGCGCTGATCCGCCAGAACGCGGCAACGACAAGTCCGCAAAGCACTCCGGCGACGAGCAATGTGCGTAGTACCGAAACCATGTGAGCCTTTCCAGCAGACCCGCTCAGCGCGGGATCAATGACATCGGCAAACCTGGAGCGGTTCGTCCAATCGACCGATAACAAGAGCGATGCGGCGTCGGAACCGTCGAATGTTGTTCGTAGCGCTCGGCGCGCTGGCGGTCGGCGCCGGCGCGGGCGGCGAACCTCCGTTGTCGCACGCACAAGCGGGGATGCCGTCGTTCGCCCGACTCGTGCGGCTCTACGATTTCGAAGAGGCCGAGCAAGCCCCGTACGTCATGCCGATCAATTTCTATCGGCACGAAGCTCCACAGCAAGGATTCCCGCGGTTCGGTCGGACGCACCTGACTCGCGACGCCGCTCATGGGGGCAACTGGTCGTTCGGGTTCGAGCTCGACGGCGGATCATTGTCAGCCCGGATTCCCACAGCGGTGATCCCGGTATTACCGGGAAGCGACTATCGCGTGACGGCCTGGATCCGTACGGATGGACTAACACATTCTCGCGCGCGACTCTCTGCGTGGCTGAACGACGACGCCGGCAACCCGGTCGCCGAAAGTCGGCTGGACAGTCGACTCTTTCGGACAGGCGGCGCCTGGCAGCTTGCTTCAATCCTTGTCCAAGGCAACTTCGACGATGCGGTTGATCTCGTCGTCGACTTACAGTTGCTGCAACCACAGCAGTACATCGGTCCGAACCGGCCTCCCGAGGAACCGCTGCTGGAGGATATGTCGGGGCGAGCGTGGTTCGACGATGTCACGATCACAAACCTGCCGCGCATCGAGCTTTCCACGTCGTCCCTCGGCAACGTGGTGCCGGTATCGGATAATGCACAACTGAGCGTCTTGATCCGCGATCTAACCGGCGAGGATCTCACGGGTCGGCTCCGTCTGCTCGATCTCGACGGCGCGATCGTCGGCGAGGAGACGTTCCCGATCGATCGGGGAACGACGCGCCGGGTGATAGATCTCTCGACCTTCGGACCCGGTTGGTACAGCGCGGTGTTGGACGTGCGAGCCGGCACACGGACAATTGCTCGTCGACAGCTGGACCTGGTCGTGATGCCGAACGATCCGGTCGGATCGCGTCCGCACGAGAACACGTTCGGCGTGGTGCTGCCGCCGACTCCGGCCCAGGATCTCAAGACGGCCGTGGCGGTATTGCGGCAATTGGGTGTGTCCCGGGCCGTGATATCGCTGAACGGATTGGACTCGGAAGCGATGCCGCGAGGCCCCAAGGCGCCCAACGCGCCGGCCGTGCGCCGAGCGGCCAAGGAGCTCCTCGCCGACTCCATCGAGCTCACGTTCCTTTTAGACGACGTGCAGCGCCGGACGACACCTGAGCGCCAGGAGCAGCCGGACCTGGACAACGTCCTGGCCAACTTCTCAATGGACGTACGCCAATGGCAGGTTGGCGCTGCCGAAGCATTCCAGGACATCACGCAGGAGCAGTTGCTGTTGCTGCTCACGGACGCAGACGCTGCGTTATCCGAGTTCGTGGCCGGGCCGGTGATCAACATTCCCTGGCCGATCGAGCGTGCGCCGTTCGTGGTGCCTTCACCGCACGGATTCAATGTCGCGCTGCCCTATCACGTCCAGCCCGACGCGCTGAGCGAATACGCGTCTCTTTGGCGGGACGCTGGATCGATGCGCTCCGTGACATTGCAGCAGTCCCCGGCCGGCTCGTACCACCCGCGCGAGCGCGTCACCGATCTCGTGCTCCGAACACTGTTCGCGTGGCGGGCTGGGTTTGAGCGCTTGACGATCGACGCCCCGTGGTCCCGCCGCGGCGAGCACCGCCCGCAGATTATGCCGGACCCGTCGTTTGGACCGTGGCACATGCTCGCCAACCAACTCGGCCGCCGGCGCTTTCTCGCCGAGATGCCGCTTGGAGACGGACTGCGCGGCTGGATGCTCACCGGCGCCGGTCCGCGCGACGCCGTGATTGTCGCCTGGAACGAGCAGGCGCCCAAAGACAAGGCCGTGATACGAATGCTGCTGGCCGACGGACCGATCGATGTCCTCGATGTGTTTGGAAAACGTGAAACGATCTATCCCGTCGACGGCGTTCACACTGTCGCCCTGGACCGCGTGCCCGTCTTTATCGAGCACGTGGATCTCAACCTCGCGAAGTTCCGCGCGGGATTCGCGATCCTCCCGGGCTTTGTGCCCGCCCGCCGCCAGGCGCACGAACAGGAGCTGATCATCACCAACCCCTGGGACATGCCGATCTCAGCCGAGATTCGACTGAGACCTCCCGACGGCTGGCGCATCACGCCACGATCGCACCGCGTCACCCTTCAGCCGGGCGACCAGCGCCGCCTGCCGATCATACTGACGTTCGATCCCGGGGTGATCGCCGAGCGCACCCACGTGGACGCCGAAATCGTCGTCGAGGCCGACCATGAATATCACCTGAACGTGCGCACCGAACTGGAAGTCGGCCTGAAGGAGGTTCGTCTGTCCACGCAGTGGCAGGCGGTTCGCAACATCCAGACCGGCACGTACGACCTCATCGTCATGCTGTACCTCACCAACACCGGTGACCGCGCCTTGACCTTCGACGGATATCTCTCCGCCCCCGAGATGAGTCGGCAGCGCCGCCCGATCGCCACCCTCTCGCCGGGTCGGACCGCCGTCAAAATCTTCCGCATCACCGACGGGGCAAGGCTCCTGGCGGGCAAACAGGTTCGAGTCGGGATCGTCGAGCGCGGCGGCAACGCCCGGCTCAACCGCATCCTCGACATCCCGCCATTTGCTGATCCAACCAAAGGTGAACCCCTAATCACCTCGGGTTCCCGATGAAAGTAGCATCCCGATTCCATCGGGATTGCCGCCTTATACGAATCCCAATTGATTCACAGGCATTGCCCGGGTGCCATGCTTCATCCGCGCAGCGGTGAAGCATGCTTTGCCCTATCGGGTCAAAGCATGGCACCCACCCACGGATCAATTGCAATGCGTATTATTCCCCTCTCCTCCCGGGAGAGGGGTTAGGGTCTCCGTAGGCGATCATGCCATAGGCAGATCCGCCGTGGCGGACTCGCCGTGTCGCAGATCCGCCGTGGCGGGGCGAGGTGAGGGCTCTTCTGGGCCGGGTAACAGCCAATCACAATCACCGCCAACGTCCCGTCGGGTGCCACGCACAGCGAGTCCGTCCCGGCGCGCCGGGATGTGTGTCTCGGAGGGGATGGGCAAGACACCGACGACTCCGCTTTGCTGCGCTGTCGGTGGCACTCCTCAGCGTGTCCCTCATCCCACGCGATCCCCCCTGCGCAGACGACGCCGATTCAGGCAACATAGGGCAGGTCAGCCTCGGGCCTGCCATGGCGATTTTGTTGCAATTCCTCAGCTAGATCGCCCGCGCGGTGCCGTCTCTCTGTACGCGACCTGGCATAGGGCAAACGCAGCCCCGTGCCTGACGGAAAGACCCGTGCCAGGCCCCGTTTTCGCCGTGAATGTCTTGCGTTCTGTGCTGTGGCTGAGACAATCGTCACGGGCGTATAATCCGGCCACGTCCGCCAGCGCCGCATGCGAGCACAAATGGAGCGTATCGAGCAATGAAACAGTTGATTAGGTTCTGCGTCGTCGGAATGGTTGGCTTTGCTCCGCTGGGCAGTTTCCAGCCGATGGCGATCGCCGACGGAACACCCCAGTTGTTCCACAGTGAGATTCGACCTGCGGCAAGGCCAGCGGCGGCCGATCCAACGGTCGTCCGCAGCCGAACGGTGGGCATCAATCTCGACATGCTGGACAGCATGAAGTCCAAGGACCGTTTCGTCTTCAACCTGTTTGAAGATGCCACGTTTACTGCGATCCTTGAGAACATCAAGAATCGCAATACGTGGATCGGGAGTATCGAAGGTAAACCAGCCGGCACGTTCACGCTGGTCATAAACGACGGCGCCCTGAGCGCAATCATCCGGGCGCCTGGCAAGGGAATCTACCGAATTCGCTCGCTGCGTGACGGTGTCGTTGATATCCAGGAGATTGACGAGACCAAGTTTCCACCGTGTGGGGTCGGCCCTGTACATGGCGTACAGGGCGTACAGGGCGGAGGCGGCGTTGCGGCTGGAGGCGACTGTGATGATGGATCGGTGATCGACGTTCTCATGGTCTATACGCCTCTGGCACGCCAAGCCGCTGGGGGCACTGCCGCGATCGAAGCCGAGATCGATCTGGCTTTCGCCAACACCAACACCGCCTACACGAACAGTCTCATCGGGATGCAGCTGAACCTCATCTACGTCGAGGAGATCGCCTACAACGAGGCGGGAAGCTACGTGGATCACCTCTATCGCCTCACCGATCCGGCCGACGGCTACATGGACGAGGTGCAGACGCTGCGCGACCAGCACGGAGCGGACATGGTTGCCCTGCTGGTTGACGACGGTGAATACTGCGGTATCGCGTGGCTGATGCAGACCCTATCTCCGGCCTTTGAGGAATATGCCTTCAGCGTCACCACCTGGTATTGTGCGGCGAACTTCGTCTTAGCGCATGAGCTCGGCCACAACCAGGGCTGTTGCCATGATCGCGACAATTGCGGCCAGGGCGTCTTCGACTACTCCTACGGGTATCGCTTCTTCGGCAACGGCGGTCAGCAATGGCGCACGGTGATGTCCTATTCCCCAGGCACACGCATTCCCCACTTTTCCAATCCCGACATTGTGTTTAACGGGCAGCCCACGGGCGTTGCTCCGGGAAATCCCGACGAAGCCCACAATGCACTCACTATCAACCAGACCGCCTTCACCATCGCAAACTTCAGGTGCAGCGTCGATCAGTCCGGGATCGTTCTGTCGCACCAGAAGATCAGCGACACCCAAGCCGGCTTCACCGGCACCCTGGACGATTCCGATAACTTCGGCGTCTCGGTAGCCTCGCTGGGTGATCTCGACGGCGACGGTGTTGGCGATCTGGCCGTGGGGGCATACAGCGATGACGACGGGGGCGCGAACCGCGGCGCCGTATGGGTGCTGTTCCTCAACCCAGACGGCACAGTCAAGTCCCAACAAAAGATCAGCGACCTCCAAGGCGGCTTCATCGGCATCCTGGATAATGGCGATCGGTTCGGCGCCTCGGTGGCCTCGCTGGGTGATCTGGATGGCGACGGCGTCGGCGACCTGGCCGTGGGGGCGCTCGGCGATGATGATGGGGGCGATGCCCGAGGCGCGGTGTGGATCCTGTTCCTCAACGGCGACGGAACGGTGAAAGCGCACCAGAAGATCAGCGATAGCCAGGGCGGCTTCGCCGGCAGCCTGGATGATCGCGATGTGTTCGGCTGGTCAGTAGCCGCGCTGGGTGATCTGGATGGCGACGGCGTGGGCGACTTGGCCGTGGGGGCATACGGCGATGACGACGGGGGCGGAAATCGCGGCGCGGCGTGGGTGCTGTTCCTCGACGGCGGCTCCTGCGACCCCTGCGACATGAACTGCGACGCCGCAGTCAACGCCTTCGACATCGAACCCTTCCTCGACCTGCTCTTCAACGGCGGCGTCCCCTGCAACACCTGCACCGGCGACGTCAACGCCGACGGCAACATCAACGCCTTCGACATCGAGCCATTCCTGGACTGCCT
>JADFGE010000099.1 GCA_022567855.1 Planctomycetota bacterium
ACGCCTCGCTTCGCAAGGGGCTGGAGTGTCCTTGCCGCCCACCCACCCAAATCGCCGGCGCGGACCCTGCTCGACACCGCGGCCGACGGCTGGAACAAAAAGAACCCCCTCCTGCGGCAGGCAACGAGGGGGTTCGATGTTGAACCGTCGCGAAAGCGCATCGCGCCACACGACGGCTTGGGGGGCCTCATGAAGGCACGGTCTTATCCAGGACGAGCGCATCGCCAATCTGCCGGGACGCGGCGCTGCGCCCTCAACTCCGTTACGAGGATAGCAGGCTGCACGCTGAATTCAAGATAAACATATCTGCAAATAAGAAAAATCTCGGCCCGGGCAAAGTGGCCAGGCGACTCAAGCCGCCTCGCCGCGGATTTGAGGGTGAACAGCATCACCCTAACATATTGATATGCCTCGATTTGCGCGTATCCCCGCCCATCCGACCGACGGGATTCCTACAACACACCCCGGTGTAGTAATCCGGCCTTCTCGCCTGATACTCCCGATTGCGATTGACTGAATCCGGCGACGAATGTGGCTCCTGGTCAATGGGCCCAATTGCATTTCATATCGGCCGCATGGAATACACCGAGCTGCAACCGGTGCAATCGGTTCGCGCCTGGCGCGTTACTCTCGATCCGCAAAGAGCGCCGTCAATCTTGTTTCAAGAAGAAATAAAGGAGCTGGCCATGGGCCTTGACCGCCCCGGCCAGGCGACCGGCCGGCTTGCCGATGCCTTCGAAGATGTCGGCGCGCCCCGGTCCTTTGATTGCACCGCCACTGTCTTGATCCAGAAGGAATCGCCCGGTCCAGGTCGTTCCGTCCGTATCGTTAACCATCGGCGTTCGCACCAGGACGAGACCGCCCGGCGGGTACACGGTCTTGTCCGTCGCTAGCGATGCTCCAGCCGTCAATGGAACGCCAAGCGACGCGAGCGGCCATTGGTCCTCTCTATACTCTTTGAAGAACACATACCGTGCGTTTTTCAGCATCAGCTCCCCAACCGTAGCTGGAGTCCGTTCAAACGCCTCCCGGATAGTCTGCATGCTCACTTCCGCTGCGCTGAGCAATCCCTCAGCGACGAGCAGCTTGCCAAGACTCGTGTACTGGTGCTCGTTGGTTGCTGTGTACCCGACATACATCGTGTCTTGAACGCCGAGGCGAAGGCCGGCGGAACCATTGACGTGAATCAAATACACGTTGAGCGGGTCGTTGAGCCAGACGAGTTCATGACCTGCTAGGAGATCGTCCCGTTTGATCTCAAGGCGAGTCGGCCAACGGCCCGCGGCAACGTACTTGCGCCTCAGATCACTGGGAAGCTCATACAGCGGGTATCGAAACTCCGCATTGGGTTGTCGGCGTGCGGGGTATTGGGGCGCAAAGTAGGCGGTGAAGAAGACCGTGCCTTTGCCGTCGTATCCGATCGATTCGTAGATATCAAACTGCGCGGTCAGTTGATGAACGAAATCATGGGCGTTCTTCGTGCCGGCAATCAACTCGCGCAGCGCAACGAGACTTCGCCGCGCCTGGACATGGGTGATCGGCGGATACTCCCAGGGGAAATACCGCTTACTTGAGGCATGATCGAACCACGCTATGCTGCGATCCATCGCCTGCATGAGTTGATCGGCTTTGTTCTCAAAGGCATCGGTCAGCCCGGCGAGGGTTTCCGGCGCAACCACGATCCGAAGCGCCCGCTCACCCGGCGCCAACGGACGAGCGTAATCCGAGGTCGTGCGACATCCAAAGATGGCGAAAAAGGCAAGGAGCGCAAGCCCGGTACGACGGATCGATCGCCAACGAGCCATGCTCAGAGGATAACATAGATCGGGCATCGTTCTCCGCGTGCGACGAGACACTATTCTCTGCGGTAGGCGATCTTCCCGCCCACGATCGTCATCTGGACGTTCGTGTGGGGAATCTCATCTTCAGCGATGCTCAGGATGTCCTGCGACAACACGACAATATCGGCCAACTTGCCCGGTGTGAGCGTTCCTTTGAGGTCATCCTCGAACGCAGCATAGGCGGCGTGAATCGTATACGACCGCAGCGCCTCCATTCGGTTCATCCGTTGGTCGGCGAAAAACACCGATCCATCATCGAGTCGCCTGGAGACCGTGGCGTAGTACGAGGCGATCGGTGATACATCCTCCACCGGCGTGTCCGTGCCGTTCGTGACGATCGCTCCGCTTTGCATGAGCTTCTGCCAGACATACGCGCCTTCGCCCGCTCGTTCGTACCCGAGTCGCGCAAGCACCCATGGCGCATCGGATGTGCAATGAATGCCCTGCATTGATGCGATCACACCAAGCTGGCCAAAGCGAGGGATGTCGTCGGCATGAAGGTGCTGCGCATGTTCGATGCGCCAGCGCAGATCCTTCCTCTGCGGGTTGGCGGCGAACGTCTTCTCGAAAATGTTCAGCACTTCACGATTGGCGCGATCACCGATTGCGTGTACGCACAATTGCAGACCGTGCTGTATGGCAATTTGGGCGGTCTCGGTGACATCCTCGATCGTCGCTGTGGCAAGCCCCGTGCTTTGGGCGCTATCGGCATAGGGCTCCAACAGCCACGCGCCGCGTGATCCCAAGGCGCCGTCAATTGATCGTTTGATCCCGCCGACCGTCAGATAATTGTTTCCAACGCGCTGAAGTGCCTTGTATCGATCAATGTTTGCACGAATCCTCGCATTGGGTTCACGAATCATCACCCATAGCCGAACCCCAAGCTCTCCACTGTCAGCCATTTCGGCAAACGTATTGATGACGCTAAAGGAGGAGCCCGCATCTTGAAACGACGTCACGCCTTTGGATAAGCATTCTTTCGTCGCCAGTTCAATAGCGCGGCGGGTAAGGTCGGTCGCGTTTTCACGTGTACCACTGACCGATTGCGCGCGGGAGATGAGGCCTGATGCGCGCTCGCGAAATACGCCGATGGGTTGTCCCTGCTCATCGCGAAGAATCTCACCACCGGGTGGATCAGCGGTTGCTGCGCTGATTCCCGCCAGGTCCATCGCTTTCTTGTTGGCGAAGCTTGCGTGACCGCTGGCGTGCGAGAGAAATACCGGGTTGTTCGGTGAAACGCTGCTCACGCCGTGATGCGTTGGAAATCCCTCGACGGCGCCGCGCGGCGCCTCGTCCCATTTCTCCTGATGCCAACCGCGACCAACGATCCACTCGCCCGGACTCGCCTTTGCAACCGCAGCGGCGACCATCTCAATAACTTCACCCCAATTGCGCACCGCCATGAGATCGAGGTTCATCTTTGCGTCACCCAGCGACGTAAAGTGTCCATGGCCTTCGATAAAGCCGGGAATCGCCAGCTTTCCCTTTAGATCGACGATCATGGTCGAGTGGTTGGCGAGCGCATCCATCTGCGCGTTTGATCCAACGGCGAGGATTCGGTCGCCACGGATGGCAATGGCCTGGACTTCGCCGATCGCCTCGTCAACCGTGACAATCCTGCCGTTGCGCAAGATCATGTCGGCCTTGGCTGTCGCTTGTATTTTGCCGGTCGCAGATTGAGCAAAGCCACGATCGCCGACGATCATGACGCACGCAACAATCAGCAGTCGTAGCACTCGAGTTTTCATGGCTGTCTCCTTCACTTCGTCGTGGTCTGACCGCAACCTGCGGCCCGCACAGTGTACCGTGAACCCGACGAGCAAGTACGACACACAGAACCAGGCGTCCACGGCTTGTTTGTCGCCGTCGGCTCGTGGATCTCACTTCAGTCTAAAGCGCCTACTTGCGGCTATCATTGGGGCCTTGCATGGATGCCCTACCGCTCAAACCGTTCGAGGAAATGACACCAACCGACTACGCCCACATCGGTCTGAAGTGTGGTCTAGAGGTGCATCAGCAGCTTTTGACTCGGTCGAAGTTATTTTGTCGATGCCCGGCCGGCCACTACAGCTCGTCATATGACGCCGAAGTGCTGAGGCACATGCGCCCCACGCTCTCCGAGATGGGCGAGTATGACGGCACGGCGTTGATGGAAAAGAAGACCCGGAAGAACATCACGTACCGGCTCCACCACGCGACCGTCTGCACCTACGAATTTGATGACACGCCACCGTTCTTCATCGATGATCAAGCAATCGATATCGCGCTGGAGCTCGCCCTGCTATTGAGATTGAATCTCGTCAACGAACTTCACATCGCGCGCAAGCAATACCTTGATGGGTCGATTCCCACCGGCTTCCAACGAACGACGATCCTCGGCGTCGACGGATGGCTGCCGTTCAAGGATCGCACGATTCGTGTTAGACAGTTGGGGCTTGAAGAGGATTCATGTCGTGAGGTTTCCGATCACGGCCACGAACGGACATACTTGACGGATCGTCTGGGCATGCCGTTGATCGAAGTCGTCACCGAGCCGGAGATGTTCACGCCGCAGGAGACGGCTGAAGTGTGCAACCTGATCCGCAAAGTATGCCGCAGCACGCAGAAAGTTCGGCGTGGTTACGGCGCGACCCGACAGGATGTCAATGTCAGCGTCGAAGGCGGAACTCGGGTTGAGATCAAGGGTGTGCCGCAGATTTGGCGTATTCCACGGCTAATCTATAACGAGGCGAGTCGACAAGTGGCGCTGCTTGGAATTATGAAGGAACTCAATCGCCGAGGCGTGACGCCGGACACGATCACGACGGCTTCCAAGGATGTGACGGAGCTGCTGATAAAGGCAAGTTACGCTCCGGTTCGCTCCGCAATTGATCGCAACTTGAAAGTGCGCTGCGTGAAGCTTTGCGGGTTTGCTGGACTGCTCAATACACCGACGCAGGAGCACACGATCTTCGCCAAGGAGTTTTCAGATCGCGTGCGCGTGATTGCCTGTCTCAGTGAGCTTCCGAACATCGTCCATAGCGACAGCGCATCCGAATCACTGTGGCCGCAGGATTGGCAAAAACTCCGAAAGCGAATGCAGGCGCACGAAGACGACGCGCTGATTCTTGTCTGGGGCGATGATCGGGATGTGCAGACTGCGTGTGAGGAGATTGTGATCCGCGCGACTGAGGCGACAAGCGGCGTGCCCAGTGATACTCGACAGCCGCTCAAAGACGGTACGAACGGTTTTGAGCGCGTACTTCCCGGCGCGGAACGCATGTACCCCGATACCGATCTACCGCCAATCGAGATTCCTGCCGAACGGGTCAACCGGGCGCGTGCCGTCATGCCGGAGTTTGTCTGGCAGACGGAGGCGACCTTCCGCCAAGGGGCGATGGTTGAGGACGATATTCAACGCCTCTGTATCTCACCTCGCGTGCTCCTGATTCAACGTGCAATGAACGAGTTGGGGCTCTCCGGCAAATTGCTCGGTGTTGTGCTCGCACAGCGAATGCGCGCTCTGGCCCGTGCCGAACGAAGACCCGAGCGCTTCAGCGACGAAGCACTCTTTGCAATACTCCAAGCACATTCGCAAGAACGCTTGGCGAAGGAAGGTATCGCATGGTTGATGGAGCTGATATTAGTCCAGTCCACCAAAGATGAAATCACAGACGCGGATGTCATTGCTGTATTAGACGAACTGGATATTCAAAAGATGACGGACCAAGAGCTTCAATGCGAGGTAGCTTGCGCGATTCAGGCGGCGGATCGGACGCAGTTCTCAACTGTCGCCAAACTCCGGCGCTTCCTCATGGGCGAGCTCATGAAGGCTCTCATTGGACTTGTCGATGGCCGGCGGGTGTGGGATTGCCTCACAACAACGCTGCGCACCGTCGAACCGAATCTCGCAGAGCAATGGACGGGAACATGAACGGGAAGGCAGCGACAAAGACGACTGATGGCTATCGCGGCCCCGGACTTGCGGTGCTTCAGCGCCATGGTGTGGGCGTCTGGAGTGATGTCGAGGTGCAAACGATGGGCGGTCGTTTCCGAGGAATTATCCTGCCGCGATCAGAAACCGCAGACGACAAGCACATCGTCCTGAAGCTCAATAGCGGCTACAACATCGGCGTTGCTGCCGAGACCGTCAAAAGCATGACTGAGCACGGCCGGCGCGCCGCAAACTACAAGATCCCGGAACAACAGTTCCCAATCGACGCGGGCAAACCAAACGTCGTTCTCTTCGGAACGGGCGGGACAATCGCCAGCCGCCTTGATTATCGAAGCGGAGCGGTTATCCCGGCTTTCAGTCCCGGTGAACTGTACGGCTCGGTGCCCGAACTTGCGGATGTGTGCAACTTGCGCACGGAGAAATTGTTCGGCGTGTTCAGTGAGAACATGGGGCCAGAGCAATATATTGCACTCGCCAAACGCATCGGCCAGGCCATTGAAGAGGGAGTGGATGGCATCGTCATCGGTCATGGGACGGATACGATGCACCACACGGCAGCGGTATTGACATTCATGGTGCAGAATCCGCCGATTCCAATCGTCATGGTTGGATCGCAGCGCTCCAGCGATCGGCCGAGTTCCGACGCGGCGCTGAATCTCATCTGTGCAGTCAAGACCGCGGCTGAGAGTGACATTGCAGAGGTGGTCGTGTGCATGTTCGGACCGACCTCGGATGAATACTGCCTGATCCATCGTGGCACGCGCGTTCGCAAAATGCACTCGAGCTATCGTTCCACCTTTCGCACGATCGGCGATATTCCCCTGGCCATGATCGACCCGCAAACCATCACGCTCTTCCGTGATGATTACAAGCGACGCCGCCGCGATCGGAACGTTCACATCAATCCGGCTTATAGCGATGAAGTGACGATGCTGTATTACTACCCGGGGATGAAGCCGGACGTGATGGAGGCGATGATCGAGAAGGGTTATCGCGGCATTGTCATTGCCGGCACGGGTCTCGGGCATGTCAATAAACCCACGTACCGCGCATTACAACTCGCCATGGATAAGGGTGTGCACGTCTATATGACCGTGCAAACGCTCTGGGGATTTGTGGGGATGTACGTCTACGAGACCGGGCGCGAGATGATGGCGCTCGGCGTCATGCCCCTGGCGAACATGCTGCCGGAAGTCGCGTTTGTCAAGCTCTCTTGGGTGCTCGGTCAGACCGATGATCGCGAAGAGGTCAAGCGCCTGATGCTCAAAAGCATCGGCGACGAGATCACCGAGCGTGAACCGTATAATGGATATCTGATCTATCAGGGCGCGGTGCCGGAGGTTCAGGAGTTCCTCAAGAAGATCAAGCGATAGCGGATGTCGATAGGCCGTACTTGTCGGTACGGATTTTAGAGGCCAAGTGTACGAGAGGAAAAGAACAATGCGAACGATCGCACAACTTGCAGCAGTCGGCTTGGTTGCTGCGTTAGGCTCTGCTCTGGTTGGACAATCCAGCCCCGAGGCGCCGTCGATTGCTGACGCCTACCAAAGCGCTGCCGAGCGGATTATTCAGGCAACACTTGCACAGAACGACGGCTACACGAAGCTCGAGGAACTCTGCGACGGCATCGGCCATCGCCTGAGCGGGTCGCCGCAGTTGGATCAGGCGATTCAATGGGCGGCGGACGCGCTGCGCGCCGACGGTCAGGAGAATGTGCGGATCGAGAAGGTGATGGTTCCGCATTGGGTGCGAGGCAAAGAAGCGTTGACGATGACGGAACCGCGGCGCGCACCGATTGCGATGCTCGGGCTGGGTGGATCGGTCGGCACACCGCCGGAGGGAATCACTGCCGCTGTGGTCGTTGTCAAGGATGAGGACGAACTGGAAGCGCTCGGTAAAGATGCGCGCGGCAAGATCATTCTGTTCAACAATCCGATGCCACAATACGATCCCGAGAATGGGTCAGGCTATGGAAGAACGGTTCGCTTTCGCTCCAACGGCGCGCGACTGGCCTCGGAGCAAGGGGCGGTGGCCTGCCTGGTGCGTTCAGTCACAGCACACAGTCTGCGCTCTCCGCACACCGGCGCGATGCGATATGGCGACGCAGCAATCAAGATCCCAGCCGCGGCCGTGTCGACTGAAGATGCCGACATGATCGCGCGCCTGCAGGCGCGAGGCGTGCCGGTTGTTGTGACGTTGAACATGGAAGCGCAAACTCTGGACCCCGCCCCGTCTGGCAACGTGATCGGCGAACTGCGCGGCTCAACGAATCCCGATGAGATCGTCGTCATCGGCGGGCACATCGACTCGTGGGATGTCGGCCAAGGCGCGCACGATGACGGCACTGGATGCGTCATGGCCATGGAGGCGATCAATGTACTGCGCCGCTTGAACATGATTCCGCGACGGACAATTCGAGTCGTCTTGTGGACGAACGAAGAGAACGGCCTGGCCGGCGCTCGACAATACGCCAAGGACCACGCTGACGAACTGGCCAACCATGTCGCCGCGATCGAATCGGACTCCGGCGGTTTTCGACCGGTGGGGTATTCGGTTGACTGCGCCGATGAAACTCGCCTTGGGATCGCCGCCGAACAATTGCGCGACATCATGAGCCTGCTCGAAACGATCGGCGCTACGGAGGTCGAGACCGGGTTCTCGGGCGCTGACGTCGGGCCGATGAAAGATTCCGGTGTTATCCTGATGGGTCATCGCGTGGAGGGTTCGAAGTACTTCGACTACCACCACTCGCAGGCGGACACGGTGGACAAGGTGGACCCACAGGAATTTTCGCAGAACGTCGCGGTCATGGCAACGGTGGCGTACATCCTTGCCGACATGCCGCAGCGCCTCGGCGAGATCGGGTCGCGGTAGCGACTTCGCACGGCAACCGTGAACAAAAAGGCCGGCGACCACGCGGTTGCGCACGACGATTATCTGTTGCCAATTACTGATTCCTGTAAAAGTTACGTCCTAGCGGCCCTTCATGCCGATGTCTATTGGCATGAGACCACACGGCACACCCCAATATCTCCAACAGCGTCGGGTGCGGGCCATCGCCATGATTCAAGCCGGGCACGGCACGACGGACGTGGCGCGCCGACTCATGGTCGACCCACGCAGCGTCAGACGGTGGAAGGCGGACTATCGACGCC
>JADFGE010000100.1 GCA_022567855.1 Planctomycetota bacterium
CACGTCGCAGACGATCGCACAGCATTCGGCATCGTCGCAGCCGGGCGTGCCGTTATTCTCGAAGCAGCTACCGGAATCCGGATCGCCGCACCCGGCGCACAACACCTGGGCCTCGCCGACGCACTGTCCATCCCACGCGGTGTCGCAGCAGAACGGATCGAAAGCGCAGACAATCGTACAGCACTCGGCATCGTCGCAGAAGGGTGTTGGATGGACCACGAAGCAGCTACCAGCATCCGGATCGCCGCAGAACGGACCGACTTGCCACGTCTGGATTCTGTCGGCGCCCTCGAATCCGTCGTCGGGGTCCCAAATATTGACGCGGAGCATTGGAACAGGCGCGAACACGCCGATGAAGTTGGTGCCGCTGGGGTCGGCCGGGCTCGACATCTCTCCCAGGAACACGTTGGTCGTGCTATAGACGCGGACTTGAACCGAGGTCCCCCCGCCAAAGAAGGCGATGGTATTGAACCCAACGCCACTCTTTTCGTCGGTGAAGATCAGGTCGAGGCTGTCAACGAACGTGTCGGCGACAACACTGTCACTGGCCGCCCCTGCCAATCCGATCGACACCGCCGCCAAGCCGCCGACGCCGCGTGGGTTTGGATCGAAAAGAGTGTGCTCGAAGTTGGACTGCACAATCAAGTTGGGCAGACCCGTCATGCCAACTGGGAAGGGGAACCCATCCGGCAAGTTGGGCACACCCGATCGCAACGAGTCGTCGAAGCCATCGGCCGCGTTGGGGCCCAGGATCGATTCTTCGTAGTCTTCTATCCCTTTGAGAACCTTCCCCTCACCAGCGTTGAACGCCTCGAACTCATCCTGGTCAAAGAACCAGATCAGATCACCGCCATCGGGCACAAGCTGTAATCCCAGCGGCGGGGCGACGAAATTGTCCGTGTTGCCATTCCGCGTGCCGTCGATCAACGTCACGGGTCCGATATCCACCGGAGGGTCGCCAAAGACGACCGGATCAAAGTTGTAGAACCAGTTCTCCTCCGCCGGTTCTTCGTAGCCAACGCGTAGTAGGTAAGCCTGGCCGACTTGGAGTGCTATGGGGGCGAATTTGAGACCGTGGTACTCCAGCGGACCTTGGAGGAGGCCGCTGGCGCTTCGGACCACAGTCGAACCCGGCAGCACGTCGCCAACGATGGTGACGATCTCGCGTAGTTCGAACGTTGCGTTCAGGCCGTTGCTCGACACCGTGAACAAACTCGCGCCGTTCACCACAATCGGCTCGTCGGCGATGAATACCATTCCGCGAAAAATGGCGTAGCCATCGTTACTGTTCTCGGTGAACAGTAAGAGCCCGGTGAGCGGATCCAACTCCAGGAGAAACCCCGCCGCCGCTTCGGTCGGCGGGGCAACGGTGCGCGTTGCGGACGCCGCCATGTCGCTCAGCTTGGATTCAAGGCCAGGTAGTGTCCGTTGCGCCTCTATCGGCACGCTGCCGGCCGACCTCTCGCCACTTACCGTCCTCGTTTCTTGTTGAAGTGGCTGTGCCCACAGGCCGGGCGTCAGGGCCGCGATCAATCCGACGACCACAGCCCCTTTCAGACAGGTTTGACTACACGACATTGGCTTTCTCCTTTTCTTCGTTTGTTGGCGAGTTGACCGGATCACCTCGCCGTTCTCGCTATTGAAGTTCAGTACTGGCTGGGACCTTGCTCGTGCGTGCGCTCAAGATGCATGACCAGCGGTCTTATCGCAAAGCGCACTGATCGCCCCGTCAGTTCCAAGCTGAACGCCTTTCTTGACGTCTGTTCGGGCCACGGGGTGACTCGTTCCTCCTCCACGCCTTCTCCTCACGGGGCCTCCAGTGGCCACCTCAGGCACGGGACAGGCTATCTTTTTCTGGCAGAGCACGCAAGCTATTTCTCGATTGCCGGCCCAATCGCCTGGTTTGGGCGTGTAGCCATACGGTCCGACCCCGCTGCCGGAGCCTCAGATTGGACCTCTACCGCCCGATCCAAGCGGTATAGCCGTGATCTGATTCACCCCAGCGCCGACGAAGCGCTCTTGGTGATGAACATCACATCGATGCTGTTGAGGACCTTGGCCAGGACGAGGTTCAACGTGATGATGGCCAGAAAGCTCGCCACGAACGCTTCGGTCGCCGCCCGACCAACACCCGCCGCGCCCGGGCGACAATAAAACCCCTTGTAGCACGCGATCAATCCGATGCTCGCGCCGAAGAACACGCTCTTGATCAAGCCGGAGATCGGCTGCCACCAATCGACGAAGAATTTCGTGAAGTCCCAATACTCATACGGTGAAACATTATAGAACTGCACGGTGATCAGCCACCCGCCCGCCACACCCAACACATCGGAGTAGATCGTAAGGATGGGGGTCATGATCAAGCACGCGACGAACCTCGGCACGACGAGGTGACCGATAGGATCGGTAGCCATGGCCCGCAACGCGTCGAGCTGCTCGGTGACGCGCATCGTCCCCAGCTCCGCCGCCAGCGCCCCGCCCACGCGCCCCGCGACCATTACGGCCGCCAGCACCGGGCCGATCTGTTTGGTCACCGAGACGTTGATGATTCCCCCCAGCCGGCCTTGCTGCCCCAGCGCCTCAAACTGGCTGTACCCTTCCAGGGCCAACACCATGCCGATGAAGGCGCCGGTGATCGCAACGACGGGAATAGACAAGACGCCGATCGAATAAAGCTGCGGCCCCAGCAGTCGCCAGCGACACCATTTCTTTGCTCGAAACAGCAGCCACGACGCGGTGGTGCCGGCGAATTGGATGAACCGGCCGAAGTCCGCCACCGCCTGCACCAACCCCTGCCCGAATTGTGTCACCGCATTGGCCGAAGCCGTGAACATGGCCTACGAAGATACCGCGATCCGTCCGGGGCGTGGGTTTGCCATAGACACGGCCTCCCGGCGACCGTTCCTGCTGACCCTCATTGGCGTGTGCTGACCAAAGATTGCTGGAGCCTCAAGCCTTCTTGCTACGGGCACCGCTCACAACCGCCCACCACAACCACAAAGCCCAGGAACTCACGTTCCTGGGCTCTTGTCAGGAGAAACAAACGTTTTGGAAGCGCCGCCGATCGTCGCCTTCGATCCGGTCCGAATCGCACCGTCACGAAGCGCGACGAATCACTTGTCCGGCTCGATTTCGGGCGCGGTCTGCACCTCGCCGGGTTGCTCGGGCGTGGCCAAGGGCCGCTGGCTCCAGGCGCCGGGCTCGGTCATGGGGAAGAGGAACAACTCAACCCGCCGGTTCTCGGCCGCACCTTTGGGCCCGTTGGTCGTGATGGGACGGAACTCGCCGTACCCGGCCACCTGAATCCGCGTCGCATCGATCCCCGCCGCCGTCAGCGCGCTTCGCACCGAGATCGCGCGGTGCACCGAAAGATGCACGTTGGTCGGGTGCTTTTGTCGAGTCGCCGGCTTGCCGATCGGTACGTTGTCGGTGTGGCCGACCACCTGCACCTCCAGGCCCGTCGCTTCGGCGGCATTGAGAATGTCAGCCAGCGTGGTGATGGTAGCGGCGGCGGCGGCCTTGATCTCGACTGACCCCAGATCGAAGGTCAGATCACTGGCGAACCGAATCATGCCGGCCTCGGCGTTGAACGAAAGCAACTCCGGATAGGCGTTGGCCAACTCCTCGAGCGCCTGCTCCACTTCAATTGGAAGGGGCCTCGTAGGAATCTGAGCGATGCGCTTCATGAGTCGGCCGTATTGCGTCTCCTGATCGCCAATCTCACTGTCCATCGCATTGATGCGCATCCGCAGGGTATCGTTGGCGGATTTGGTTTTGGTCAGTTGACCGCGCAGCGTCGCCACATTGGCATTCGCCACGTCGCGGTCGCCTTTCACGTTCTCAAGTTGCTGTATGAGCGTTTTGTTGGTTGTCAAAAGCTGGTCGTATCGGTCCTGCTGCACGCAGCCGGTGCTCAGCAGGGTCAGTGATGCCAAACAAACAACGGTCGTGATGGATACTGCACGTCGCATGGGTGGGTCCTCGCAAAGTCCATTGCTGATTGTGGAGATGATCTTGAACACGCCTTGTCCGTAGCGGTGTCAGGGGGCCGTATGCTACCGAGTATTGAATCGGCGTGTTGGCAAGCGACGGATGAGTTTGAGAGATTAGCCGGCATCATCGCCAGGCGCATCGCCAGGGAACGAGATCCATGCCTCATCAGGGACGCACACTACTCCGAGCAGCGTTAGTCGTGGACGGACAGGGGCGCCGAGCCTCGCCCGGTGCGGTCCTGTTGGAGAACGCGCGGATTCTGGCGTGTGGCGAGCCGACCACGATCGGCCAACCGTCGGGCGCCACCCTGACCGATCTGCCTGACGCCGTCGTCCTGCCTGCGCTCGTCAACGTCCACTGCCACTTGGACTTGAGTCACATTGGACCGATGCCGTTGGACGGTGATTTTGTGAGTTGGATCGAGCAATTACGGCCCGCTAGAGCCGAGACTGATGAGGCGATCGCGGCCTCGGTCCAGCGCGGAATCGAGCTCGCCTTGGCGGGCGGGACGGCCCTGGTGGGGGACATCGCCGGCGTCCGATCGCTCGTCCCGATTCGTCAGTTGCGGGCCTCGAACCTCGCCGGCATCAGTTTCCTGGAGGTATTCGGGCTTGGTGATCGCCAGGTCGATGCCGTCCGAACGATGCAGGAGGCGGTGGGGGACTGCCCGGCCGATGAGCGCGGCATCCGACTCGGGTTGCAGCCCCACGCGCCATATTCCTGCGGGCCAGCGGTCTACGAGGCCGCGGCCCAGCTCCAACGACCGCTCGCCACCCATTTGGCCGAGACGCTGGAGGAGTTGGAGTTCGTCGATACGGCGACCGGCCCCTTGGCGGCGATGCTCAAGCGCTTCGGCGTGTGGGACGACTCGATCGCCGGCCACCGATGCCATCCCATCGAGTATCTGGCCCAGATTATGAGCCAACAGCCGATGGTCGTTGCTCATGTGAACTATTTGGACGACGGCCATGTGGAAAAACTCGCCGGCTGGCCGATCACCGTCGCCTACTGCCCCCGGGCCAGCGCCTACTTCGGCCATCCCCACGCCGGCCGTCCGCCGCACCGTTACCGTGACATGTTGGACCTCGGCGTGAACGTCGCCCTGGGCACCGATGGATTGCCGTGCCTTGATACGCCCGATCGGATCAGCGTGCTGGACGACATGCGCTTCCTCTATCAGCGCGACGGGGTCGATCCGATCACGCTGCTGCGAATGGCTACGGTGGCCGGCGCTTCGGCCTTGGGCTTTGATGAATCGTTGGTCACGCTGGCCCCCGGACCAACCGCCGGATTGCTCGCGGTCCAGATCGACGGCGACGATCCGGACGAACCACTGGCACAAGTGTTACGTCGTGATGACGCGCCGCAGTGGATCGCCGGTCCCTTCCCCATCAGTTGACAACCGTGTGCAGTAGACTCCAAGGCTACGTGCCCGGTTGCTGCGTTTGATGCTGCGCGCCAAGACGAGATCGAGTATGCCTCCACGCTTCACGGCGTTCTCGGCCGATCCGATTACCGTCGCTCGACGACTGTTGGGCCAGCGGTTGGTCCGCGTCATCAACGGGCAGCGTTTAGCGGGAACGATCGTGGAAGTCGAGGCGTACCTCGGCGCTGATGACGCTGCGGCCCACACGTACCGCGGTCGGCGGACGGCGCGCAACGCGGCGATGTATTTACCCGGCGGCCACGCATACGTTTACTTCACATACGGCATGCATCATTGCCTCAACATCGTGTGCGGCAAGGCGGACGAAGGTGTCGCGGTCCTCCTGCGGGCGATTCATCCCACGGAGGGGCTCAAACGGATGCACCGCAACCGGCCGAGCGCGAAACGCGAATCTGATCTGTGCTCCGGTCCGGCGAAGCTGACCCAAGCTCTGGCCATCGATCGATCCTTGAACGAGATCGACATGTGCGCCAGCAGATCGTTGTTTCTGGAGCGCCTGCGATCACGGGCGCTGCCCCCGAGCCGGATTCTTAGCACACCTCGGATCGGGGTCGGCTATGCCCAGGAATGGGCCGATCGGCCGCTGCGCTTCCTTATTAAGGATACGCTGTGGGCCTCACGGGGCCGGTAGCCGAGGCAAGGTCGATTTTTGGGTGTTTTCGCGGGCGTGAGGCCGATATGATGACTCCGACTTGCTGGAGACGATGATCTGATATGACCGAGCAGCAAGAGATAATCGATTGGAAAAAGATCCTCGCCACGGCGGGTCCATATCCGCTGGAGGCCTTCGCCTTCGTCCGCGAAGGGCTCAACTACGCGGTGGAGCAGGTGCACGAAGATCCCGAGGCGATGCCCGAGGCGGATCGGCACATCAGCGGCCAAGAGTTGTGCATCGGTCTTCGCGATCTGGCCATCGACAAGTACGGGCTGCTTGCCCCGATCGTGCTCGAGCATTGGAACGTCAGGCGCACAAACGACTTCGGTCGAATCGTCTTCGCCATGATTGATGCCGGTCTGATGACCAGGAACAACGACGATACGATGGACGACTTCCGCGCCGTGTACGATTTCGACGAAGCGTTCAGTCGCGACACGCTGCTGGCGCGAATCGGCGCGAACTGACCTGATCAAACGAATGTAGGATCGACTTCGGCGGTCACGCTGACTTGCCAGCCGCGCTGGATGCGATAGGCTCAAGCACATGGCCCAGCGTCCAGAGGCCCAACGCAGCGAGCCGAATGATTCCGTTCTTGTCAAGCGGCTACATATCTGGCAGATTCAAGCCGTGCGCGACTTGCTGTTCGTCGCGGCCGTGCTTGGCCTCGTCTGGGCTGGATACGCGCTGCGGGCAGTCACGGTGCCGTTGCTGGTCGCGCTGTTGTTGGCGTACTTGTTCGAGCCGTTGATCGAAAAGTTGTGCCGACATCCGAAGGTGAAACGTCCGCACGCCGTAGCGGCCGTGCTGGCCACGGCGGGCATTGCCGTGCTCGCGCTGCTGGCGATTGCGTTACCGCTGATCATCGGCCAAACGACGAAGTTTATTGATGATGTTCGCGAGGGAGAGTTTCGCGCCAAGGTCGCCCAGCTCGGGCCATACGTACCCGAGGCGTACGCAGATCAGTTCCAAACCGTACTTGACCTGTTGCCCGGCGAGGCTGGTGCGGCTTCAGACGTCACGAACGAGGTTGACGCTCAGACAAACGACAATCAGCCGGGCGGCGCAGAAACTGACGATGCACAAGAAGCACCGCGAAAGGCCCAGGGGCCGGTGAACGCTGCACTGATGAGCGACGAGCAGTACGCGCAACTCAAGGACGAGTTGCGAGCCGAGCTTCTGGCGGAGCTCAGCCCGCCGACCGACGACGAGGCGAACGCCGACTGGCTCAACATCGCGCGCGGCAGCGCCCAGGCAATCTTCGGCGTCATCGGCGCCATCGTGCAGCTCGGGCTCGTCGCGTTTCTGATCCCGTTCTACTTCTTCTTCTTCAGCCTTTGGTATCCCGACGTCGTCAAGTTCGGGCGGGAGCTCGTGCCGAACAAGAATCGTGAACATACCTTTGAGCTGGCGGCCAAGATGGATCACGTCGTGGCCGGGTTCGTGCGCGGCCGAATCGTTATCAGCATCATCATGGGTATTATGCTGGCCATCGGGTGGATGTTCTGCGGCGTGCCGTACGCGATCGCCCTCGGGCTCATCGTCGGGATTTTCTGTGCCGTTCCCTATCTCGGCGTGATCGGGATTCCGCTGGCGGTGGGGCTGTTGTTCTTCGATCAGCTCGGCCTGACGCCGGAGCAGGCGTTCTCGGAGCGGCACCAGTCTTTTGCCGGACGTATCTGGGACGATGGAACCCGGAAGCACGTCGAAAAATTTTCAAGAAATGTCGGCCGGTGGTTGACGCGTGGGTATTTGCGTTACGGGATAAAAACCACGAGCAGCGACTGGAAAAGTATATTCCGCTTAAAGAAAGACGACGTCTTGCTGATCGATGGGCGGCCCATTCAACGCGAATCGGCCTACAATATTGGCGCGGCGGTCTCCACTGCCGGGATTCGCTGCTTCGAAGCTATGACGTGTCCGGGTGGGAGACAAGCCCCTCTGCAAGCTCTGTCCTTCCTCTACCGGAACTACCGGGAGACCGAATCCGCAAGCGGAAATTTCTCCGATGTCTTCGAAGTGCCACACCGTGTCAGGAAGATTGTGGTCGGTCACTCAGGGGTGGAGACCGGCCCCCTCACGCTGACCCTATCGGGACCCAAATTGTCACCGCGCACGGTCAACTCGGTCAACGAGGCGAATGTCGAGATTCAGCGCATCGTCGAGGGGACTTTCAAGGTGGAGAAGGTCGAGATCAAGGGACGCAGGCCGTCTTATGTCCTCCTGGTCATGGACTATTCCGCGATGACCCTGAACCTGCGGCGCAACGAACTCTGGCGCTGTGCCGACAGGCGCTTCAGCCGCGACATCGACGACTTCTACCATGTGCTGGACGAAACCAGGGAGTACATCACCTTGGCATCCAATCCGGCCCAGGCGGTCGGCATAAAGCTCCTACGTCCCTCGGAGATCGACAGGATTTACGAGATCGGTTTCGGACAACTGGGGAAGATCAAGACCTCCTTCATCTCCATCTCCACCTTCTTCCCCTCCTTCTTCACCTTCAGCAGTTTCAGTCACCCGTCCTCTAATCTCCCCCATAGTATTATGTATTAGTCCAGATTCTCCAGTATATGTTATATTTACCTCTCCAATAAATTTGTCAGTAATTATATTACTGCATCCAGTAACTACAAATTGAGCCTGCTGCCCATTGCTTAAGGACCCGGAACCAGTGCCACTACAATCCCCGACTGTAATAGAAGATATAATTATATCCTCACCTCTTCCATTTCTCAGTACCAGGGTTACAGAATCTTCCTGCACTTTAAAATCTGTACAG
>JADFGE010000101.1 GCA_022567855.1 Planctomycetota bacterium
TCGCGATCGAACAGCAATTACGTCAGCACGGCATGTGACGATGCGCTCGGCGCTGAAACATATGCCGGAGTGCCGTAGATCGCCCTCCCCAAAGCCCATGCCGTGCACGGCATGGGCTTTCGCTTTACACTACGGTCGATGGCCCAACCTTGGAACGACTGGTATCACTGCAACGGCAACACCTATGGCACGTGGGTGAGAGGCAGCGAACTGGGGTACCGCGAGCGCCATCACCGCAAACATGTGGTGGGGGATTACAAGCACCGACCGCCGGTCGAAAGGGATGAGCGGCTGCGCGAGCGCTCCCGGCGATTGATGCGCCAACCTCCGGTCTTCCTCACCAACCATCAGGCCCGTCTCGCCGGGACGGCGATGGTCCGCAGACTGCTCCAGCGCGAGGTCGAACTGCTCGCGCTGGCGGTGAACGCATATCACTTTCACTTGCTCGGGCGGTTCCCCGATCATCGACCTCGCTACTACATCGGGCTTGCGAAGCAGTACGCAGCGTACGTGCTGACTCGAGATCAGGAGCTGAAGGCTCCGATCTGGGCAAAGCGTTGCCGGTGCTTGCCGATCGCGGATCGCAAGCATCAGGTCAACGTGTACAACTACGTCCTGGAGCATGAAGACAAAGGACCGTATTTTCTCTGGAACCACTGGATGGCCGCGCCTTGACCGGGTTCGACGAAAGCCCATGCCGTGCATGGCATGGGCTTTGATTCTCACGCCATCTCGATGCGCGGATCGACCCAGCGGTACAGCACATCCACCACCAGGTTGAACAGAATCAGCATCGTGGAATACACGAGCACGACGCCCATGATGAGAGTCAGGTCCTTGCTCAGCACCGCGTTGACGAAGTGCGTGCCGATGCCGGGTACGGCGAACACTTTCTCGACCACAAACGATCCGGTCATGGCCATCGCGGCTGCGGGCCCGAGATAACTCAGCACGGGTAGAAACGCATTCTTCATCGCGTGCTTCAACACGACTTGCCGCTGGGGCACGCCCTTGGCTCGCGCGGTGCGCACATAATCCGAGGACATCTCGTCGATCATGCCGAAGCGCGTCAAGCGCGCGATGTAGGCGGCGAACGGAAGCGCGAGCGTGACGGCGGGCAGGATGGTGTAGCGCACACCGCCCCACCCGCCGATGGGCACCACTTTCAGCCACACGCCGAAGACGACGAGCAGCACGGTGCCGATGATGAACGATGGCAGGCTGATGCCGATCAGCGCGATCAACAGTGTGCCGAAGTCAGCGGCCGATCCGGGTTTGACGCCTCCGATCACCCCTGCGGTGAGTCCGATCGCGCAGGCCAGCAGCATCGCCAGTAACCCCAGCGTGATGGAAACCGGCAGCCCCGCGGCCAGAATCTCGTTGACGGTCCAATCCTGGTGCGTCAGGCTGGGCCCCAGATCAAACGGTCGGTCATGAGCGCCCAGAACCCAACTGACCCCCGTCGCTTTACCAAGATAGTCCCAGTAAAAGCGCCACGGGCTATCGAGCTTATATTGCTCGAGCATCGCTTGTTGGACTTCCGGCGGCGGTTGGCGACCTTCGGGGTTCTGAAGCGGATTACCGGGAATCAGCCACGCCAGGCAGAACGTGATCGTGTAGATCGCAAACAAGATGATCGGAAGCTGCATCAACCGGCGAACGATCAAGCCGGTCATGGCGCAACGACCTTCAATTGCCAGAGATACTGCGTGAGCCGAGGATGGTGACTCAGGCCCGTTAGTTTGCCAGGCTCGTACATATACACTTGCACCAACTGGCACAGGATGAGCATGGGGACCTCTTCGTCGAAGAGGAACCGCTCGCACTCCTCGAGCAGGCGCAGGCGCTTCGCCGGATCGGGTTCGTCGGCCGCCTGCGCTAAAAGCCCGTCTACATAGGGATTGGAATACCCGCGATCGTTATTTCCGTCGCCGGTCTTGAAGAGGTCGAGGAACGTGGTGGGGTCGCCATAATCGCCGTACCACCTGCCTCGGCCGATCATGAAATTTCCCTGTATCAAATCGTCCTTGAAGAACTTGCTCTCCTTTCCGCGCAACTCGACCCGCACGCCGAGCCCGCGCCGCCACATGTCGCGCAGGGCCAGCGAGATGTTCTTGTATCGCGGCGTGTTGGTGCTATAGAGCAGATCGATAACCGGGAACGGTTCGCCTTGGGCGTTCTGAACAAGCCCGTCGCCGTTGCGGTCGACCCAGCCGGCGGCTTCGAGTTCCTTTCTCGCGCGTTCCGGATCGTACGGTAGCCCCTCGGGACTTTCATAGCCGGGAATTGAGCCGCGAGGAATGAAGGTAGTCGATACCGGCTCGTTGAGGCGGGTGATGCGCTCCACAATTATTTGCTTATCCACGCTCATGACGAAGGCACGGCGAACACGAGCGTCCGCGAAGGGATTGGGTCGTCCGTCGGCAAGCATCGCTCGGCAGTTGAAGCTGTAGAAGTCCGTTCCGAAGGTGGGGAAGGTATGAATGTTGCGCCGTTCGCCCGACTCAGGCGGCGGCAACGCGGCCAACGCTTCGTCCACTGTGCGGCCGTTGGCCAACATGGATTCGATCCGGTCGGCGTAACGAAGGTCGTACGCGGCCCGCTCGGCCAGCATGTCCGCCTGGTACTCGGCGCTCACATCGCTCAGCCAATCGACCCGGCCCGATTCGAACGCCAGGATGGCCGTGTTGATGTCGTCGATCGAAACCGTCTCGATCGAGTCGCTACCAACACGATCCGGACTGTGGTAATAAGGGTTGCGCCCAAGGCGCAGGCCGCGCTTGTATCGCCAGTGCGTCAGCATATACGGCCCGTTGCCGACAAACCGATCGGGCTTCGTCCAGCCGTGCTTTTGCTCGAACCGACCGGTATCAGGATTGAGGTTTGCGAACTCGCGCTCAGCGAAATCCGGCTCGTCAACGCGCTTCCAGCCGTGCTGTCGCATTTGGGTTGTGATCGCATCATTCAGCGCCCAGCCTTCGACCGCGGGGCGGTGTACCGGATAGAACACGCCGAACGCGACCAGATCCAGGAAATACACCGTCGGTCGCACCAGCTGAACGCGCAACGTGAGATCGTCGAGCGCTTCCAGACCGACCGTCTGCTCGAATCGCTGTTCGGTCCGGCGCCACAGCGCTTCGGCGGCCTTGGCCCTGGCCTGGGGATCGAGATCAGCGTTCTGTTCGGCGAACTCTTCGAGCTGCTGTACCCGCCAATTGAAGAACGCCTCAGCGCCGGCGATGGCGAAGAACATCGCGGTGTAATCCGCGGCCGTATCCGGCAGGATCGCCCGCCGCCAGGCATAGACGAAATCGTGGGCGGTCAGCGGGTCGCCGTTGGACCACTTCGCATCGTCGCGGATGATGAACGTATAGACGAGCCGATCGGCACTGACGGTCCACGTCGTCGCCGCCGCCGGCTCGATACTGAAATCAGTGTTGTCCCACCGCACCAGCCCTTCATAGAGGGCGTAGGCCATGCGGAAATCCTGCATCCAACTCATGCGCTGCGGATCGAGGGTGAAGACCTCGGCGGCATCGACGAAGACCACATCGGCCCGCGGTGGGGCATCGTCCAGATATACGACCGTCATCAGCGCAGCTAGGATGAGCACAAACGGCGCGAGGATCTTCATTGTGCCGTCAGTGTACCGCCTTTCAACGCTGACAGATCCAATAGCCTTCCTCATTCCTAAAGAAGGCTAAGCGTCCCGGGATTGAGGATACGAAACTTGTCATACCGTACATGACAACCTTACGTACAGCCTCATCAAGTGGCAGGCGAAGGCCGTCTAGCGCCGAATCGGAGATGACATAGCACTCGTCCGGGGCTCCTAGTTTTTTGAGTCGAGCAATGACCGCGTGGTCGCTAGTCTCGACACCATGTAACTCCGTCGCAAACCTCGGATCTAAGTCCGCAAAATGTCCCAACTTTAAGAGGAATTTCGGGCGCCTCTTCTTGCTAGCGACAAGATCCAGGTATCTGGTACGCCGGCTTGCCACGACAAACGCACGTATGAGGGCTTCTTCGTCGGCTAGTGACATTCTTCAATAGTACACCCAGGCGAAAGCGCCGAGACCACCTCAAACAACTTCTTGGATATTGCCAATTGCATCAACTCCATACTGCATGGAAGTTCCTGCGAGGTGCGATCCTCGATCTCCTCGGTGCACGATCGCGCAGGCGCCTGAGTTTCGTACGCCGGCCGGGGATAAGCTCTCCGTGGTTTCTCAAAAGTCCACCCAACTCCATGGCATGATCCGTACGATTCGGATCAGCGGGCCTGAGTGCGCCATCGCGGGGTCGAGGCGATTGCCCGGGTGAAGTGGAGGAGGGGTTCTCAGCGTCGTTTGTACGGGGGACCGGTCAGGACGGCGCGCCAGTCTTGGTGCCCGGCTTCGAACCGGGGCTTGTCAGCGTTCTCCCAGGCGGCGCCGAGCTGCGTCCGGGGCGGCTCCGCTGCACGCACGGTCCGATCGATCGTCTTCAGGAAGCTCTCGGCAAGACGAATCGCGCCGCGATAGCTGCGGCCGATTCCCATTCGGGTCTGCTCGTCGGACTGGATATTGTCCCAGTGTGCCAATCCAACCTCGAACACCTTGCACAAGAGGTGTGCAATGTCCTTCCCGAACACCTTCTGATCCGCGGCCATGAGTCTCGGATTCAAATACTGATCACGGAGACGGCGCAGCGCCGGGTAGATCGCTTCCATCAGCCGGCTCGGCTCCGCTTGACCCTGAAGCTTGTCGAGTTTCTTGCCGACGGCGCTGAGCAGGACGTCTCGGGCAATTGAGCTGTCAACCGAGGCGATCGCCTCGAATTGGCGACGAAGGACTAGGGGATCGGTCTCGGATCGGCATGCCGCCCCGAGTTGCCGAAGCAGTGGATTCAGATCGTTAGCATCGAGCCGGCCCGCCTCCGCCGCCATCCGGAACGCCTTGGCCGCCGACAGCCGGATCCCGAAGCAGTCCTCGTCTTTCGAGTCGATGTGATCCTTCAGGACATCCAGCGCCGCCGGCGTACCCAAAAAACCGAGGAGTTGCATCGCATTCACCGCCGCGTGCGGATTGTCGCCGTCAATGACCGCAGCCAGGCTTGGCGTCAGGATCTTGGAGTACGCCGAGCGGAACTCCCCGGTCACCCTGGGGGCCCGCATCGGGTCCAACAGTTGCCGCTTGGCCCGCTCGACGGCCGGTATGTCCCCGGTGGCAAACTGGTCGCAATAGAACTCGGCATAGGTCCGGATCTGGTCACGCTGCTGCGGCGTGAGGGCGCTCTGCCCGACCAGGCCGCTGATCGGCCGAGGGTCGCCCAAGGCGGCGGATACGACAACTCCCAGAATGAAAACGACAAAAGCGGCCGATTTGGACTGAGGTGTGCTCATGGCTGATTGGGTCGAGGAGCCTGGGGCAACAGGGCGGCGGCGGGGCCCGGCGGACTCGACAATCCA
Organism: Planctomycetota bacterium; assembly: GCA_022567855.1. Lineage (GTDB taxonomy): Bacteria > Planctomycetota > Phycisphaerae > Phycisphaerales > SM1A02 > JADFNO01. The sequence continues at coordinate 5,450 of JADFGE010000101.1, forward strand.
TCGACCCTATCAGTGTTGTCCGGGAGTGTCAACGATCTGCTCAAGACCGCCGGACGCCGCGTCGATCCAGCTATCGGCCCGGCCCGGGTTTGCTCGCACCGTCTGCGGAACCTACATTGGCTGATCCCGGCCGTTGGCAGCGCCGGTTTCCGGCGGCGGTGCTTTCTGGGAATACGGCACATTGGGCGGGCAGGTTCCGGGGGCGAACCGCATTGGCGGCTCTCCAGTAGTAGGAGCTGAATGTCTCGGCATCGCGCGATTATTGGACTGCTGTTGGCGCTGGTTGTAGGCCGGTCCGCCTGCTGGGGCGCTGACGTATCACCCAGGCAGCGGTTGGCGGCCCAGTACCTCCGCTCAGCCATGAGCCTCACGGAGGCCGGTCCGGTCAGCGTCAAGGGACTGGAGGGCGCCGTCTTCCTTGTACGGCTGGCGACCGACCTGGATCCGGACGAGGCCGAGCTGTGGCGTGCTCTCTTGGAGCTGATCGACTTGCAGGATCGGCTCGAGGATGACGAGCTGCGCCGCATCGTTCTGGAGAACCTCGTCCGCCTCGACCCGGCGGATGACGTGGTTCGGCTGCGGCAAATCAGTGCGTCGCTTGCCCAGCACCAAACCATCAAGGCGCGGATCGACGCTTACCAGCGACTCCTGTCGACGCCCAACCCAGCCCAGCTCGGACCGGCGATCACGTCACGCCTGGCGTTCGACCTGGCCATGTTGTTTTCTCGGGACGACGATGTCCAGGGGTACGCGAAGTGGCTTGGGGAGGCCGTCGCCGCCGACCCCTCGAATCGCTCCGCCGTCGCGGCTGCGACCGGTTTCTTTCGGATGAACGTCCAGGACGCCTTCGCCGAGGCGGAGCTGCTGACCAGTCTGATGCTGGCTGACCCCACCGACGTTGTTACCAAAACGATGTTGGCGCAATTGCTGTTGGATCACGGCGCCTATGCCGCCGCGGATCGAATCTATCGCGTGACCGAGCGAACCTACGAAGCCGGGGAAAGCTATTCCCCCGACGGCATGCTCGCCGATCGCGCCGTTGCCCAGTGGGGGCGCGGGAAGGTCAAGGACGCGCTTCAAACGGTTCGTGTCCGACAGGATCAAGCCGATGTTGTGTATCGACGATCGATGAAGCAGCAGAACCCTGAGCTGACTCGACTCGAGCTGGCCAGACTGCGCGCGCCGGTTGCGGCCACGCTGGCCACGATCCGCGCCGCCATCCACAACCGTCTTGGTGATGATCAGGTCGAATCTTCGATGCGCGGCGTGCGCGGCGCCTATGCGGCCGAAATCGATCGGCTCCGCGCCGCCGAGAACATCGATCCGAGGGAAGTGGCCGACCGCTTGCGGCAGGCGGCGTGGGTGTTCCTCTGGCTTGGGGGAAACGTGGACGATGTGGTCGGGTTCTTGGACGCTGCGAAAGAAGTCCTCGGCGAGGAGGGCCTGAGCGAGACCGCGCAGGCCAGATTCGATGGTTGGCTGGCGATGCGCCGAGGCGAGGTGGACCAGGCGATCGTCCTTCTGGAACCGGTGGCTGAGGATGACTTGCCCGCAGCGCTGGGCCTGGCCTTGGCCTACCTGAAGAAGGGAGAACGCCGCGACGGTGCGCGTGGTTTGCTGCGCGTGGCGCGAGCACAACCCGGCAGTCTGATCGGCGTGTGGGCCAGCGACGTGCTTGGGGAGCTGATCGGCCGGAGGCTCAAGCCGGCGGAACTCGATCCGCTGGCGACTCAACTCAAGGCGCTCATCGATTCCGTACCCCTCGTTTACGACCGCTTCCCCGATCAGCCGACCCTCGCCGTCAGTCTGCGCATCGTCCCCGCCAAGGACACCTTCGACCCCTACGAGCCGATCATCGTCAATCTCCTGATCACAAACCACGCGCCGTTTCCGCTGGCCATCGACAGCGGTGGGCCGATCCGGCCGCGCGTCATTTTGATCCCGACGATTCAGATTCCCCGAGACTTGCGCTTCAGTCAGCTTACGCCGATCGTCGTGGATATCGATCGGCGTCTGAGGCTGGAGCCTCGTCAGACGCTTGTCATTCCAGTGGATCTTCGCCGCAGCTACATCGATGAGATCCTGAACAAGGGACATCCGCTACGCGGGGCGCTGTTGAGAATCCGTGCCGTGTTGAACTTTTGGGTTCCCCAGCAGGGCGTGATCCGCCCCGGCTTGCTCGGCAGCGAGATCGAAATCCAGCAGCCGATCCGAGTCGACGGCGTGCGGCTCACCCAGAGTTGGATGGAGTACGCCATCGGCGTGGCCATCGACCCGGACAACGCTGACGATCTGGTGACGATGGCGCTGCTGAGCCGGCTGGCGCCGGGGGTGGCGTCCGTGCAGGTCACTGCGGACCTGGTCGAGCTCGTGGGGGACTCTGTCGAGGCCCTTTCCGAGGGCTACGCGAAGCTCGACCCCATCTCACAGGCGTGGCTGCTCGGCGTCATCCCTCGAATAAACGTGATTCAGCCGATGCTGGCCATGGCCCGCAAGAGCGACGACAAGTACGTGCAGATCTCCTACCTGTTGTTTCACGTCGAAGACCCCGCCGATCCCATGCTCGACGCCGCGAAGCGCAGCGACGATCCGGACGTCAAGTACGCCGCCGAATTCCTGGAAATGGCAATGCAACGCGCAGCCGCGGCCCGTGCCAACCAATAGCCGGGCATGTCCGCTGCGCACGTTTCATCAACGCCAAATAACCGCCCCCCCCTGGCGCCGACTTCCGGATCGCGCGGACGATCCTGGCTCCGGCGACTCGGACTGTTGCTCGGCGCCGTGTTGCTCGTCGCCGCAATCATTTTCATCGCCCGGCAACACGATGTTCTTGCTCGTGCGTTCAGCGCGATCCGACAGCCCTCAGCGCCTCACCTTCTCCTGCTGATCGCCTGTGTGCTCGGCAACGTCGTGCTCACCGCGCTCATGTTCAGCGTGTTGATGTCGCGCTACGGCAAGGTTCGGCTCATCGAGATGCAAGCCTTGATCGGGGCCGCAACGCTGCTGAACTTCCTGCCGCTGCGCCCCGGCCTCTTTGGACGCATCGCCTATCACAAGACCGTCAACGATATTCCCCCAGTCGATACCGCAAAGACGATCGGACAGGCGATCGCGCTGAGCGTTGGGGTGGCCGGCTGCCTCACGCTGTGTCTTGTGCTTGCCGGACAGTTTCATCTCACGCTTTGGGTAGTGCTTGCCCTGCCGTTTGCGCTCCTGGCGTTCGGCACGTTGGTTGGATCCAACAGACGGTGGGCCTTGGCGGGATTGATCCGCTACGTCGACGTGTTCGTTTGGGCGGCCCGGTACTACGCAGCCTTCGGATTGATCGACTACCCGATTTCGATCGAGGCGGCGCTCGCCTTCGCCTGCATCAGCATGATCGCCACCCTCGTGCCGTTCTTTTCCAATGTGCTGGGCCTGCGT
>JADFGE010000102.1:0-2390 GCA_022567855.1 Planctomycetota bacterium
ACGAGGCGGACCCGATCCGCTCGACCAGTCGCTGCACCCGTCGCCGCACCGCACGAGGCTCTTGACCGATGACTTCAGCGAGGTCCGTCGAGGTCAGCCCACGGTCGAAGACCGCTCGCAGCAACGCCCGGTCGGAGGCGTCGAGGTGATCGGCGTAGTCCAGCAGCCGCTCGGCACTGGCTCGGCGAGCCTGAATCTGGGCTTGCGGCCCCGCTATGGCCTCTGTCGTCACGATATTCGCTCCGGGAGAAAGTTACGCCAAAGCTCGGCATGGTTATTTGCAATTCTGTAAACTCATGGCTAATATTTACACATACGGACACAAAAAGGCAAGGCCTTTGTTTACAATTTTGTAAACTTTCCTGCCTTGACGGGAGGCTCGAATGTCGACGATCGGCCAGTTGATCCGCAAGGAGCGACAGGCGGCTCAGATGACGCAGGAGGCCCTAGCGGCCGCTATAGGGTGCAGCAAGCCCCAGCTATCGCTGATGGAGTCGGATCGGCGGCGGGTGTCTCCGGACCGAATCCGGCGGATTGAGGCCGCGCTGGGGATTGACGACGGCCGACTGGCTGCCGCCTTGCAGTGGGACAGCACACCGTTGCTGGTGCGGGCCCGAGTCACCGCGTCCGAGGCCGTCGCCGAGCGGCTTCGGAACGCTGCCAAACGCGGTGAGAGCCTCGACGAACTGTATCGTCGCGGAGAGCTCCAGCAGCTTCTGGATCAATGCTCGCCCAACGTTGAAGGACCCCTCCCAGGCGCTCGCCAGATCCCCCTGATCAACCGCGTCGCCGCCGGCTATCCGCGGGAGTTCACCGATCTCGATTACCCGGTCAGCGTGGCCGACGAGTATGTGCTCTGCCCTGACGTCACCGACCCGGACGCATTCGCGGCGCGGGTCGTGGGCGACTCGATGGAACCGGAATACGCCGAGGGCGAGATCGTCATCTTCTCGCCCGTACTGCCCACGCCTTCCGGTTCAGACTGCTTCGTCCGGCTGCTCCGCGACAATGAGACGACGTTCAAGCGCATCTACATTGAGAACGACGGCCGAACGATTCGCCTGCAGCCTCTCAACAGCGCATACCCGCCGCAGTATGTTGATCGCGAGGAGATCGGAGGGATGTACGCAGCCGCGTTCGTCATGCGCCAGGTTCGAGGCGGAGAGTAGGCACGCCCGCGCGCTTGGCTAGTTGACTGGGATCAAAGGGATCAACACCTGGATCGCCACAATCAAGACAACGGCCAATGCGATCATCGCGGCGACAATCTGGCCGGTCATGACGAGGACGTTCTGCCAGTAGTGTTCGAACTGCGGGCTGCGTAGCGCCTTGTAGATCACGGCGATGCCGAACGCCAGCGGGATCAGCAACAGGTACCACCAGTCTTGCAGGGCGTGGATCGGATCCACGAACGGGATGTAAGCCAGGAGATTCGTCACGGCTCGGCTCGGGCCCTTCGGTCTGTGTTACGCCGTGGCGCCGGGCGGTGGAGCGCGTCGAGGATCACCACGAGGTTCATGAGGCCGGCGAGGGCGACGAAGAGGGTGCCGAACTCGTTGATATGGCTGAGGCTCTTGCGCTGAAGTCGCACCTGCGGATCGCTGAGCAAGCGCTGATTCGCCAGGTCGGTGCCGAAGGCGATCGGCCCACACAGGGCCTGGGCCACGAACCACAGCGGATCATGGCGGCGATCGACCACGTCAACGCCGCCGATCAACACCCCGCCCAGAAACAAGAAAAGCACGCCGAACATGATCAGCATCCCACGTCGGCGTTGGCCAAGCCTGAGGTGCCCTAAGCCGGGCCAAATCCAGGCCAACAGGGCGGCAAATGGAGTGAATCGCGAGTCCGATTTGACCGAGGGTGACATAATCTAAGTTGCCGTGATCGAGGTTGATTCTTTGGCCGTCACAAGGGCCCAACCCGGTGCGAGTCGGCGCGGCCGTGGCCCGAGGGCAGGTAGTGTAGGGTGCTGACCAAGGGAGCGGAACATGGCCGACCGCGAGCAGCGAAAGCAACAACGGAACCGCAGGCAGAATGTGGTTGACCAACGAAGTGGGCTCGACCGCCGAGACGTCGATCAATCTGCGTCCACTACGAACCTGGAGCGCCGGCGAGGCCCCGGACGTCGGCGGACCGATTTCATGCGCGCCGCGGACGAAGGGGAAATGACCCAGGAGCAGTTCATGTTCCTTATGGCGATTGATGCCTTTAAGCGCGTCAACGGCTTGACCTTCCCCACCTGGACCGATGTGCTGGAGATCATTCGCAAGCTCGGATATCGCAAGACGCTGGACAGCGAACTGAATCTCGGCGAGCGCGTCGAGGATTGGACGGAACGGCCGGATGCGCCGAGCGGGGTCAACACGATCACCGAAACCGAAGACGAC
>JADFGE010000102.1:2400-8813 GCA_022567855.1 Planctomycetota bacterium
TCCGCGGCCTGACCGCCGGACGAACGCTACACCGGCAAGCGCAGCCCGAGACGTCGGCCGCCGCCTCCACCGCCGCGCTCAGCCTCACCGTCTACACTTGTGTCTGGTACCACTCGGTGTTGATCTGAAGATACTGCTTCCACTCCTCGGGCAGATCTTCTTCCGGGAAGATCGCCTGCACCGGGCATTCATCGACGCACAGCCCGCAGTCGATGCAGGTGTCGGGGTCGATGTACAGCAACTCAGCCTCGTCGAACTCTTGCTCATCCTTCGTCGGGTGGATGCAATCGACCGGACAGACATCGACGCATGAAGCGTCCTTGGTGCCGATACAGGGCTCGGCAATGATGTGCGTCATGAAAGCATTCCTTGGACCGGCTAGACACCAACCGCCTGCGGTCGGACTCCTCGATCTTAGCCGTGCGGCCAACCGGCGGAACACCCCGAACCGGCGAACGGATCGTCGTAAGGCCTACAGAAAGGGCCGGCATTCAAGCCGGCCCTGCGGGGTGTTGATTTCGAGCTAGATGACCAAACGCTCGCAGCGTTGGCGTCTCTGTCTACTCCTTCTTCTTGCGGCGCCCGTTTTTGCTCTTCTTGCGAGTCGCCTTCTTGCGGGTGGCCTTCTTGCGAGTCGCCTTCTTGCGGGTGGCCTTCTTGCGGGTCTTCTTCTTGCGAGTCGCCTTCTTGCGGGTCGCCTTCTTGCGGGTCGCCTTCTTGCGAGTGGCCTTCTTGCGAGTGGCCTTCTTACGAGTGGTCTTGCGGGCCGTCGTCTTCTTACCGGCCCTCTTCTTCGTGGCGCGTTTCTTCCGAGCCATGTGTAGAACCTCCTGTGTACGCTAAGGTGTCGGAGTTGTCAGCGCGAACTGAGGTTGGCGGACCGACCGCCAATTGGGTTTTGTACATCTATCGGACCGTAATTGGAAGTATCTTGACAGAAATAACGACTCAACGCCAGTGCAGGGGGATCGAGCGAGCATGATTCGCCTCGTCATGCACGGCGCGGCGGGGCGTATGGGGTCGCGAGTCTGCGCCTTGGCGCGGGCCGATTCGCGGTTCGAGCTCGTGGCCGCGATCGACCAGGATGAGCAGTTTGAGACCTCCATTGACCGCGCCGCCGAAGTCGATGTCATCATCGATTTCTCCAGCGACGAGGGTGCTGCCAACGCGGTTCGGATGGCCACGGATCACCACGCGGCCGTACTCATCGGCACCACCGGCCTATCGCCCCAAACACTCGATATCACTGAGGTTGCATCGCGCCGGATACCCATCATGGTCGCGCCGAACACGTCCAGGGGAGTCGCGGTTCTAACCCGGCTCGTCGTCGAAGCGGCTCGTCTGCTCGGCGATCAATACGACGTGAATCTGATCGAACTTCACCACCTCCACAAGCGGGACGCGCCGTCGGGAACCGCCCTGCGTATCGCCGATCAGATGCGGCGCGAGGCCGGCGTGGACCTCACGGCAGATCACATTCATTCCGTTCGATCGGGGGATATCGTCGGCGAACATATTATTGAGTTTGGAGCCCCCGGCGAACGAATCAGCTTCCGCCACGTTGCGACTGATCGCGACCTGTTTGCCCGCGGCGCGCTGCGACTGGCCGCCTGGCTAACGGGTCGGGCACCTGGTCGGTACACCATCGACCACGCGTTCGATTCGTCGAGGCGCTAGTGCCGACGCCGACGCCCCAGCGGCCACCGCACGAGGACAGATTACCCTGCCGAGCCGTCGTGTTTTGACCGGCTGAACAAGCCCCCCAAGCGGCTGTCGTTCACCTGGTTGTAGACCTCTAACGCTCTGGCATCGGAGATGGAAGCGGGCACTCGGGCTCGTACGATCCCCTGGTACGGGTTGTACCAGAACTGCGCTGCCGCCGCGTCACGAACAACCACGTCCAGAGGATGTAGGAGCGACCGCTCATTGCGTCCGGCGATCTCGACCCACGGATGACCAGCCTCGATCAACAGGTTCTGGGGCAGATTGCCGTGGAACCAGTTCGGATCAGCCGTAACCGGATACCCCTCGGCGTTCAATTCAACATCAGCGATGGTTGCCTGGAACGTGATCTGACGCTGGAAGCGACGGACTTCGTCCCTGGCCGTTCTGATCTGATCCTGCTTGATCCCCTTGTTAGAGCGGATCATCACCACGCCGACCAGGATCCCCGCGAGCATCACCACAACCAGAATGTTCAAGAGCGTGCGCATAGGGAGCAGGTCCGATAGTGCTTTCCTCGTCGGCGCAATATGTCATCTCTACGGAAGAATCAGCGCTACCCATCATCCCGGACCCGTATTTGCTTGAAGATCGGTTCCGGCCTTGCGGATTGGAACGGATTATCGGTGACGACCCGGGCTCGGCATCGGCGCGTCGTTTCCCCTCAGGAGAGACCGAGGCCGCGCCGCGTCTGCAAGGTCCATCCCCGTCCTTGGCATCACATGGACTATGATGCGTCGCCCGCCATGACCGGCATCCGCACCATCAACCTCGGATGCGGCGCGACCTTGGTCGTTGAGCCGATCCCCAATGTCGCCTCCTGTGCAATGAGCTGGCTCGTTCCGGTCGGGTCGGCGACGGATTCGGCGGACGGTGACGGCCTGGCGACAATGCTCAGCGAACTCATCTTTCGCGGGGCGGGCGGCTTGAATAGCCGGGAGCACAGCGACGCCCTTGACCGGCTGGGTGTGCAACGATCCAGTCAGGTAACGACTTACCACCTCGGCCTCGGCACAGTCCTGCTGGGAAGCAGGCTCGCCGAGGCGCTGCCGCGCCTGTCTGCGATGTTGTCAGAACCCCTGCTCCCGGCTGAGGCGCTCCACGCGGTGCGGCGTCTCTGTCTGCAGGCGCTCGATTCGCTGGAAGACGAACCGCAACGATCAGTGATGCTCCAACTGCGCGAGCGCCACCTGGCTAGCCCGTTCAACCGGCACGGGTACGGGCAGCGGGAGATCCTGGAGCGATGCTCAATCCAGGATCTGCGGGACGCCTGGACAGAGCGTTGCACGCCGGCCGGGACAATCATCGCCGCCGCCGGCGCCGTCGATGCCGATGCGCTGGCTGGGCAACTCAACGAGCTGATGTCCGGATGGTCCGGTGCGCACCGCGAACCCGTCGAGACGAGTCCTTCGCTACGTGGCCAGCAACATCATGAACAGGACACGGCTCAAGTGCACATTGGGCTGGCCTATGACGCGCCTCATGAGGCAGACCCCGATTCGATGCTCGAACGGGTTGCCGTGGCCGTCCTCAGCGGTGGGGCCAGCGGCCGGCTGTTCACCGAGCTGCGTCAGAAACGCTCCCTGTGCTACAGCGTTGGCGGATCGTTCTACGCCGGGAAGGACCGAGGTCTTGTCGCGGTCTACGTGGGTACGACACCGCAGCGCGCCCGTGAGTCGCTCGAGGTCTGCAAGGACGAGATTCAGCGCCTGCAAGAGGGCGTCAGCGATGATGAATTCAAACGGGCGGTGCTCGGCCTCAAGAGTCACTTGATCATGCAGGGTGAGTCAACCGCGGCGCGCGCTGCAGCGATTGGACAAGATCAGTTCCGGCTGGGCCGCGTGCGATCGCTCGGTGACTTGGCTCGTCAGATCGACGCGATCAGCGTTGACCAGCTCAACACGTACCTTGGGGGACGGGATTTTTCTGAGTTCACGATTGCGTCGATCGGGCCCGTGGAGGTCGCAGCCCAAGCCGCAGGGTCGTCATGATCGCAGTTCGTGGCCAGGTCTCAAGACCCCTGCCCGCTGCCTGAAAGCTGATAGACTTGGGCCATGGCAATCTTGGCCACACTACCGGCGCCGGGCGCTCGTGTTCGCGTGACACAGCAACTGCCGCTCCGCGATCAGGCCTGGGCGAATACGGTCGAGGGAGTCATTACGCGCTACCAGCAAGCGAAGACCGGATCGTGGTTTGCCCACGCCCGGGACGACCAGCTCTGGCTGGATCGACTTGAACTGGAGCTCGACGATGGCGAGGTCGTTGTTCTGAACCTCGATCGGTACTCCGTTATCGAAGAGATCCCAGCGCCAGGCAACTGACTGATCGCAGATCGCCGTCTTGGATCAGGCGTGCCCCGTTCATTCCACGCGCAGCGTATGCGTCGCCTGGAGCCGTGGCCCGGCCGCGGAGAGGAAGTACGCTCGCAGTTCCGGCTGCGGCCCAAGCTCCAACGAGTCAACCTTCAGGCGGAACAGATACGTGCGCGTGACATCGTCGTAGAACCTCTTGTTGACGGACCGGTCTCGCAGATCCCAGTTCCAGGTGGCGATCGGAGGCGAATCAGCACCGGATCCACCCGCTGCCAGATCGATTCGGACCTGCCCGACCCCTTTGGTTGTGTGGCCTTCCGGATCGAGGAACTCGAGCCGAACTTCGATGATGGATCGACCTGACTTCGCGTCCACCGCTAGCCTGGTCAGGGGGTGAATCCGCAACGCCTGCGGCCAGAAAGGCCAGTCGCTGGTCTGGGCGTCCCCAATCCAACTCGAATTCGGCCCAAGGGACGTTGGTCCATCTGAAGGATCGTGGTCGGGACCGGGTGCGGATGCGCATCCCAGGATGCCAAGCCCGCCAAGGAGTCCGACGACCTGCCTAGCGACTGACCTCATTCGGGCAAGATACCAATAGATGACCGGAAACGGGGCTGGAACCGTTCGGCGCCAAAACCCCCGGATCGAGGATCCAGCGGGGCGACGCTAGGCGGCATTGGCCGAGATTCGCTTGTGGAGTCGCTCCAACAAATGGATCAACTGCACTTGGCCTCGTTGCAACGTGTTGATTGCCTTTGTGTTCTCCTTCACCACCGTGAGCAGGGCTTCAAGGTCGCGCTCCTGGTCGATCAGCTTCCGATGGGCCTCGTCGAGCTGGCGGTCTCGGTGGGCCGCGTAGCGCCGCTCCATGATCCACAGCAGCCCGATCAGACCGGCGGCCCCGAATTGCGTGAGAAATGTCAGCGTGCCATTCAAGGTTGTCTCCATCGATTGCCGCCTCAGCGCCGTTGCAAGGAGACGACGTCAATGTGCCGGATCGCGTCCGCGATGCCGTCCGCATCCAGATCCAGCACGGCTCTGGTCTGACGCCGTACATCGGCGGCTCGCTGCGAATAGAGCGAGGCCCGGTCCGCTAACGAGGCGTCCGTCGGGGCGAGGGCCGATGCCGCCGCGAAAGCCTGGGCAATTGTCCGCAGGGCGACGGCCTCCCGGATGTCCTGGGGATTCAAGATCGCTGTTTCGTCAAGAGGCAGCAACGGGTCGGCCGGGTCGATCCCCAAAGCGCCGAGCATCCATGCCTCGACCTCGGCAATCATCCGCCCGAACGTGCGCACGTCGATGCTAAGGGTCGACCCGTCACCGGGCGGGATGTTCGCCTCGGTGAGCGACGCGCGCGGCCGCGAGACATCGAGGTTCTTGGGGTCAACTCTGGCGATAATCTCGGTGGCTTGGCTCCCGATTACGATAACGTGGCCGGCGTCGATGCCCGCCGCCTGAAAATCCGAACCTGCGCTGGTCAGCCTCGTGCCACTGACCGAGCCGTCCGCTGCGGAAAGAAGGCTCGTGGCCATACTGCTGGCGTCGACAAATACGCTCGGCTCATAGATCAACAAATCTCGGTCAGTGGTGAGTAGCATCATTGAATTCCTTGGGCGGGGACTGCTTGAATCAAAACCGGCCGGCGACGGCAACGCCGCCGGCCAGTGACGGGAGGAGAGAGGATCAGGCGGTTGTGGCCAGACCGTTGAGCAAAGCGTGGGCGTTCTCGTTTCGGAATTCGAGCGTGTACTCGCCGATGACTTGCCCGGTCTCGGCGTCGCCCTGGCTCGCTAACGGCTTGAAGTGGAAGCTGCGCCCCGCAAGCGGCAGCACATCCATCCTCGAACTGTCAAGGAACAGCAGCGCGTCCAACGGAACCCACCGGCTCATGATCACCCGGCACACGCCGAAGTCCGATTCGTAGATATCCACGAGCGAACTGAACTTGCTCTCGTGATCGATAAACCGCTGCGTACTGGATATGAAGCCGTTGATCTGCCTCTTTTGGAACCCAGAACATACGATCGTGTCGATCGTTCCGGAGCTTTGTTCCCAGACTTCGCGCAAGACCGCGTTGAGTACGGCCTCGTTGAGCAGATCATTGCCGCCTCCATCTCCGGCCGGGATTGGGCCAACGTTCGGTTGGAATTGATTGGTCGTAATCGAAGCGATCGCACCGCGCATCGTTCTTCGAGTCGAGCTATCTCCTTGCGGGTCGCTGGATGCCGCGTAACCATTGATGACGCAATTCTCCAGATCACGCAGCAACTCTCGTAGTCGCTCCTGCTTCTGGTAGTCCAACTCGTCGTCCAGACCGATGGATTGCGTGGCCAGCTGACTTCCGGAAACCTCCACCGTTGACGTGAAGATTTGCGTGTA
>JADFGE010000103.1 GCA_022567855.1 Planctomycetota bacterium
GACGATGGTCGACGAGCTGACGATTCACTGGCCGGACGGCGTCACCGAGACGCATCGCAACCTCGCCGTGGACCGGGTCATCAGCCTCACCCACACGCCAACCTACCCCGGGAATGGATCGCGGTTCGGGATTGGATCATTGCCCCCGGAACCTGGGGCTGAGACACAACTCGAAAAGGATTCCTGATCCACCCGTTGGCAGCCGGTACTTCCTCATCATTACTATGGACGGTCCGATACGGAACTCGCCAGGCGATCGCCGTATAGTCTCGCTGACGTTGACCGCAAGGCCGTAAATGCGGTGCCTTGCCACCGGCAGGACATCGTCACCTCCAATCAAGACAGCAACAACATCAGCATCCCCCTGCGGGAGTGAAAGGACGGAGCGCACAAGCACGGCGTCGGTGTCGGAAGCCTTCGGAATACGTATAATGGCGTCATGATGAAGGACTTGACACTGTGGGCTCCATCCCTCACGACTTTCGCGAAATGGCTGGAGACGGAAAACAGAACAGCGGCGGAGAATTGGTCGCGCAAACTCAATTCGTCGCAAGCCGATCAAGTCGAGAGTGCTGTTGCTGAGGCAGTGATCTGGGACTACGTGAGCAGCCGCTGCGATTCCGTCCGATTGGCGGAGATTCTGGGCGTAGGTGGGATCGATTTCGAGTTTGGTGTCGCCAGCGAGCAGTTCCTGGTCGAAGTTACAAACATCTCAAACGAAGCTGCAACGAACGCGAGCGGTATGCCGGACGAACAACTGTTTGCGGGCAACTACAGCCTAATGACTAAGAACTCCGGCAGAAGGTTCGCAACAAGTTAAAACAAGCGCGCAAACAATCTGACCGTCCCTTACTTGTGGCGGTTACGACGCTTCATGAGAATGCTGGCCGCACATGTGTCGATCGACTTGCAGTCGAATTTGCGATGGGTTCGCCTCCGAAGATAACGAGCAGTTGGAATCCGGAAACTGGAGAGAGCGACGGTGATCTATACGAATCGACTGATCTAAGCCAATCAGTTTTTCTTTCACCGAGACCAGTGCTGGGGCCAGATGGTGAGCTGATCGCTCATGCGAAGTACCAACCGATTTCCGGCTTTCTCCTTGGCGGCTTTGGTTTGAACCCCAATGATGTCCGTGTCTTTGGCGCCCTAAACCCCGAAGCAATTCGTCCGTTCGATCCGAGGTTGCTACCGGATATCCCGTTTTGTTCATTCAAGGAGTGGCCGGTGACCACTTCAATCGAGTTTACTTGGACGATTCCTGAGGCTGAGGAAAGAGCGAAGTCACAGCAAGCTACCGAGGAACGACTCCGTGCCGCAGGGTTGGGTGAGCTGGTCGATGAAATCAAGCGGGAAGCGCGCGCGTCCAAGAAATAGATTGTAGGGCGGCCTTGGGCCTGCTGGGGTCGGCGTTGCAAAATACAGAAGGTTCACAGTCGCCCAGTCGTCCGTCGATCTTCAAAGCTGCCACAGCGCTTGGGCGAACAATTTCAACCGTTGCGTTTCATCAAGGAGGTCGTAGATGCGGGACGCTGCCATCTGGCGCTGCTCCGGTGTTGGTCGCAGCCGCGATTGGCGAATGTAATCGATCATGACTTCGCGGATGGCTGCCCGCTGCTCCTCGGTCGGCTCGGTCGCTTGGTAGATCGATTCGAGCCTCTGTTGGATGGGTCGCAAGCTCCAGTTGTACGCCTCGCCGATCTCCCGTTGAAACAACTGAAACGACAACCGACGGTGAGCTTTTTTGCGCGCCGTATCGGTACGATCGCGCGCGTTCCGCATCTCCCATTTGATCCACGCTTCCCAGTACTCGTCCACGAGCTGCTGTATCTGCTGAACTTCCTGCTCGCTCAGGACGTCTTTCCACGCATCGAGCAGCGGATCGCGCACGTGATCCGGGTTGAATTGGTCGTGGAGTTGGCGATACACCGCCTGCGCCTTGTCCTTCTCACCGGCCCTGATGGCGTCGCTGGCATCTTTCACCACGTCGATGTTGTCAACGAGCAGCATTCCAATTGCGAGTCTTCGCGCTTGCGCCACCTCATGTGCGCCTTCTCGGTGCTCCTGATCGATCAACACCAACCCCAGGGCCGCTTCCTCCGGTCGCCCCTGGAGCGGAATAAATTTGCCCCCCATGTCGATGTTGACCAACGTCTGAACAAGGTCGTCGGGGACGGTCGGCCCACGGAGCAAGTCGTCCTGGGTAGTGGTCGCATTCGGCGGCTCGGATTGACCACCGAGGAGCACCAGACAAGGCCCAAGCATCGCAATCATCGAGTAGGTTGTTCGGTTCATGCCCCAATCATAGGTACGTCTCGCACACTCCAGCCCCTTCGCGCCGCCGGCCTCCCGACCAGCGATTTGCCTCTAACCCGGGAGGAGCAAGAGAACGGGGCTTCGCTGACCCGGAAAGGCGGCGGGCAGGAATGGCGCCTACTCGTTGTCCCACGCGGGCAATCGTCCGGGGGTCCAGGGGACGCCGGCTTCGTCTAGTTTGGCTTGCAGCGCTTTCAGATCGGTTTCGATCAACTCGCGCAACTGTGCCAGCACGTCGCCAAACTCACTGGCTGCGTATTCGTACGCATCGCGCTGCGTCTGCGTCGGTGGGGCAGTCATGTTCCAGCTCGATACGGCAAACTGAACCTGGCCGCGTATGCCCGGCAGCGTCGGTTCACCGAACCGCCTGGGAAGCGAGTCGCCATTGAGGGCCTGGGAAATGTCTTTCAAACGATTGCCCAACTCGTGCGCTTCGTGCGCCAAAGTCTGGTCGGCGGTCGGAGAATTGAACACCGCTTGCCCAATTCCCGAAAGTTGACTCTGCGCTTCACTGAGCGACTGACCTGCCGCTTGTACAGCCCGATACAGCTTCGCCACCTTTTGATGGAAGTCGCGCACTTCGGCGCGATCTTCCGGCTGAAACGTTCCCAGGGCGAGCGGCACGACATCAAACGGCTCCGGCTCGGTCAGGTCGGTGATTTCGCCATCGACCTGTTTGGAGATTGTGACGGTGTACGTGCCGGGCAAGACATACGGTCCGCCGCCTCCTGAGCGTCTGCCGCGTCCACCACCGCCGCCGCCGCCGCCGCTGGCACCACCCATACGAAGGTTCCAAGCGGTGCGGTGAACACCTTCGCTCGTTGAGCCGTTGATGCGACGAACGATTTCACCTTCCTCATCCCGAATCGTCAAGAAGACGGATGCGGCGCGCGTGCGTTCTTTGTCTCGTAGTTTGTCGTATTCCGGACCGGTGGCGTCTTCGTCCATCTTCGGGCCGGTCTCGAGGTCCTTCTCCAGGTGATAGGTGAAGATAGCGCCATAGGGCGGATTGGAAGCCGTCCAATACGACGCCCCCTGCGACCCACGCCCCTTACTACTTGGAATGTAGAAAAGCGCATCTTTGATGGGGAAGATATGCGCGTCCTTCTCAAGCGCCTCAGTCGTTACAACCTGAAGCGGCGAGTAGTCATCGAGAATGTAAAACCCGCGCCCGAACGTGGCGAACGCCAAATCGTTCTCGCGCCGTTGCACATCGATATCACGCACGGAAATTGTGGGCAGACCGCTGATCTTCAACCACTTGTCTCCGCCATTGAGTGAGTAGTACGCGCCGAATTCGGTTCCAACGAACAGCAAACCATCGCGCACATGATCTTCAACGATCGAATAGACGATTTCTCGTTCGCCCAGATCACCCGCGACCGACTTCCACGTCTGACCGCGATCGATGCTCTTGAGCAGGTATGGCCTGAAGTCGCCATTCTTGTGGTTGTCAAATGAGGCGAACACGGTGTCAGCATCGTGTCGGGAGGCAGTCAGACAACTGACGTACGTTTTGTTGGGCACATCGGGAAAGACCTCGATCGTTCGCCAATTCTCGCCTGCGTCATCGGTCACGTGTACAAGTCCATCATCGGTGCCGACATAGAGAAGGTCCTCGACGAGCGGTGATTCGCTGATGGCGACGGTGTTGCCGTAGATCGAAGTGTTTTCGTGCTTCCCGACGGCATCCACCGGCTGAACCTTCCCCATCACCTCAAGTTCATTGCGATCAATGCCGCGCGACAGATCACCGCTGATCGCCCGCCAACTATTGCCGCGATCATCAGAGCGATACAGGCGTCGCCCGCCGAAGTAGAGCCGTGTATGGGAATGCGGGCTGATCAGAAGCGGCGCATCCCAGTTGAAGACGTGCGGCGGATCGCCCGGTTTGGGGCGCGGTTTGATATCGACATTCTCACCGCTGAGTCGATCATGCCGCACGAGCCCGCCGTACTGCCACTGACTGTACACGATGTTGGGGTCTTCGTAGTCGACCTGCGTCTCAAAGCCGTCGCCGCCCACCGTGACGAACCAGTCTTCGTTCGATATCGAACGGCGAGTGGTGCGCGACGGCGCGCCCAGCGTATTGTTGTCCTGCGTTCCGCCATAGACGTAATAGAACGGCTCGGAATTATCGACGCTGATGCGATAGAACTGCGTCAACGGCAGATTCGCTTTGTACTGCCAGTTTGCGGCGCCGTCCCACGTCTCGTACACACCGCCATCACACCCGACGATCATGTGCGCTGTATCGTCAGGGTCAATCCACAGCGCGTGATTATCGACATGGCGGTTGCGCCCCTGCGCACTCGTGAAACTCTCGCCGCCATCGGTTGTGACCATCAGGAGCGTATCGAGGATGTAAACCTTATCTACATCATGCGGATCGCACACGATCTCGTTGTAGTACATCGGCGCGGTTGTCGATCGGCTGTTGCGCTTAGACCAGCTCTCGCCTCGATCGGTGGAACGGAAGAATCCGCCTTTGCCTTCCTTCGCTTCGATCACGGCATAGATCACATCAGGATCGGCCGGTGAGATATCCAGCCCGATCTTGCCCTTATCTCCGCTCGGCAGCCCGCGCGTCAATTCCCGCCACGTCTTCCCGCCATCGGTGGATTTGTGGATTCCGGACTCCGGCCCGCCGTCGATCATCGTCCACACACGGCGCCGTCGCTGATAGGTCGATGCATACAACACATCCGGATTGCGCGGGTCGAGATGAACTTCATTGACGCCGGTGTCTTCGGACGTATGAAGGATGCGTTCCCAGCTCGCGCCGCCGTCGGTGGTCTTGTAGAGCCCGCGATCGCGCCCGGCCCGCCATAGCGGTCCCTGTGCTGCCACGTAAACAATATTCGAATTCCGGGGGTGGATGGCGATCATCCCGATGTGTTCGGACTTTTTGAGGCCCATGTTCTTGAAGTTCTTGCCGCCATCGACGGACTTGTACACACCGTCGCCGAACGAGACGCTTCGCTGGCTGTTGTTCTCGCCCGTCCCGACCCAGATAATGTTGTGGTTGCTCGGGTCGATCTCAACGCAGCCGATCGAATAGGAGCCTTGGCTGTCGAAGATTGGCGAGTAGGTGGTGCCGTTGTTCGTCGTTTTCCATACGCCGCCCGAACAAACGGCGACGAAGTACTCGCTGTGGTTGTCAGGGTTTACAGCAAAGTCGCCGATGCGCCCGGACATGAGGGCCGGCCCAAGTAAGCGAGCCTTGAGCGCAGAGAAGGTCGAACTTGTCACCTTCTCAGCGACATCAACCGGCGATATCTCCGGCGTCTCTTCCTCGGCGGCCTGCGGTGATTGAGCCTCCGGCTCCTGGCCGAACAAGGGACACGTAATCACACATACGGCAAGTAGGATCGAGCCTTTCATCGGTTCTCCTTGTATCCTCAGTTCGTCAGGCGGCCGATTCGTGCTGCACCACCTTCAATTCACCAGCATACTTCCCCAAAGCCGCATAGCACTACACAGAATCGAGATTCCAGCGGGAAAAGGCGATGCGAGCTGTTCCTGGACTGCGCCAAATCCGGCGGTTCAAGGTGAGCTGGATCACCCCGGACTCGCTCCGGGCAGGAACACCCGCCATAGCCACCTCCAGATCGCCTCGAAGCTGCCGGACGTCCGATAGGCGTTGATTCGACGGCTGGAACAGCGTCCGTCGAAATTGCCGCCGTAAGGCGTCCGCCTTCTGCGGGGTCGAGGCTTGTCAGGAACCGGGGAATTGTCCTCGACTTGCCCCCGCCTCTCGATCCTTGATGGACGAAGCGTGGAGCACCCCAAGGAGATCAACGATGTCCTGGAAGCCGAATCCGTTTGCGAGTATCGCGGCAGCGCTGGCGGCGATCATCGTCGCCATATTCGGATGGATCATTCGGGATTCTTTCGCGAGGCCGCAGCTCATCAATAGTGCTCGAATCCGTCAGGCGTTGATCTCATAGATCATCGGGATTTCATCACAACAATCCCGCTTGGGGCAATCGACGCAGTCCTTCCAAACCTTTTCGGGCAGCGTATTCATGCGCTCCTCCCGAAAGCCGAGCCGTTCAAAGAACTTGGGCGCGCGAGTCAGCACGAAGACCCTTGGGATGTGAAGTGCTGTGGCCGACCGAATGAAATACTGAACGAGCGTAGAGCCGACACTGTTGCCGCGGCAGTCGGGGTCGACGCCGAGCGAGCGGATCTCCGCCAACACCGGGGTGTAGACGGTGAGCGAGCCGCACCCGATGATTTTGCCGTCGGCCAGGGCCTGGGCCACGCCATCGGGGTGGCGCTGGCCAACCGTGACAAGGGAAGGTTGACCATCAATATCCAATCGGACGGCGATCTGCTGTTCACACCGGCGGCTCTATGGACCGCCGTCCATCACCGGATCCCGCTGCTGGTGGTGATGTACAACAATCGGACTTACGGCAACGACCTGGGCCACCAAGGCACCATGGCGCAGGTCCGCGGCAGACCCGAGGAACGCAAGACCATTGGAATCGATATCGACGACCCGGTGGTCGACATTGTGGGCCTCGCACGGTCTTTCGGCGCATGGGCCGAAGGCCCGATTGAGCGTGCCGAGGACCTCAAGCCAGCTTTCGAGAGAGCGAAGCACGAAGTAGTAGCAAACGGTCGCGTCGCGCTGGTGGACATTTACACCCAGACCGCGTAAGCGTCGTTAGAGGTTCAGGGCCTTTAGTCCCGCCCTGGAGATATCTTCGTCCTCCTGGCCGGTGGGCAGACCCCCAACGCCGATGGCGCCAATCACTGCGCCGTCTTTGATCACCGTCAATCCCCCGCCAAGGGCGATGAGTTGAGGGTCGTTGAAGGACTCGAGAGTCCGGCCCTGGGTGCGGAGCTGCTCAGCAAAGGCCGCTGTGTCCATTCCCCGGATCGCCGAGGTGTAGGCTTTTCGGATGGCGAAAGTCGGCCTCAAGCATCGGTCCATGCGGGCGTAGGCCAGCAGGTTTCCCGCGTCGTCAACGACTGCCATGTCCACCTTCCGGCGGTTGGAGTCCTTATTGTAGTCGTCGGTCATTGCCTTTATCGCGGCTTGGGCTTGATCCAGGCTCAGCATGGGCTTGTTGTACATTTTCACGTCCTCCAAATACATAGGGGCAGGATAGGGGCCCAATATACGCTCGGTGCGAGACCGTAACCAGAAACGCTCTCTACTGGCCTAACCAGTCTCGCCGACGGGGGGCATCGTCCCGATTTCCCAGCTTGACGCCGGGGCCTTAAGCGATTGCCTTCAAGTCACCCGCGCCCAATAAAGGGCATCTTTGTCGCCATGACGGTTATAAACTGTACGTTGGCGTCCAGAGGGAGACTCGCCATGTAGACTACTGCCCGGGCAACATGGTCCACATCCATTGTCGCCTCGGCCATGATCGACCCACTGGGCTGGATAATGCCCGTTTTTATTGCACCCGTCAACTCGGTTTCGGCGTTGCCAATGTCGATCTGGCCGCAAGCGATGTTGTATTTACGTCCATCCAGAGACGTCGACTTGGTGAGCCCGGTGATGGCATGCTTGGTAGCGGTGTACGGCGCGGAGTTGGGCCTTGGCACGTGGGCCGATATGGAGCCGTTATTGATGATTCGGCCGCCCATGGGGTCCTGGCTCTTCATCAGGTGGAACGCTTGCTGAGTGCAGAGAAACACTCCAGGCAGGTTGACGTCAACAACCGACTTCCATTGTTCGTAGGTTAGGTCCTCCAGTGGGACGGGAGGAGCGCCGGTCCCCGCATTATTAAACAGGACGTCCAACCGGCCGAACCTCTCCTTGGTGCTGGCAAAGAGGGCTCGAACAGCATCGGGGTCGGCGACGTCGGTGGGCACCGCCAGCGCCCGTGAGGCTGCCGGCCCGGCCTCCGCCACGGTCGTCTCTAGCCTGTCGGCACGCCGGCCGGCCAGGACAACAGAGTACCCTTCTCCTAATAGCGCCAGCGCAGTGTGCTTACCAACACCGGACCCCGCCCCCGTGACAATAGCCACCTTCGCCGCTGAACTCATTGGTCGTGTCTCCTATGATGAGGGCGCTTCACGGATGTTTCCCGAATCGAGCTCGGCGCCGCTGTCGCCCAGGGTTGAGGGTCCTGCCTGCGGCAGACTGCTTTCCGGTGGGCGTTAGGGCGAGCCGTGACCAAACGAGTGCCGAAGGTCATTTTCGGGGTGGTGACGCGCGTCAAACTGATGGTGCAAGGGTAATTGTATCCACAACCAGGCTAGCGATGACGCCAACGTGGCCAGATGCATGGCCGGCCGTCGAAGCATTAAACGTCTATCCGGTACACCCCAGCAGCCGTGTCATGGAACATAGCGGCACGCTCGCTGGGCGAGTACCCCTTGGACAACCGTTTGAAGGCGTTATACATAACGTTGTAGGAGAACGAGACCTTATCGACCGGGAAGTTGCTTTCAAACATACAGCGGTCAGGGCCGAACTGCTCGATGCA
>JADFGE010000104.1 GCA_022567855.1 Planctomycetota bacterium
GGTGTCGAGGCCGCATTGGATCCCGGCCTCGGCCGCGTAGCGCTAACGCGCCCCAAACGCTCAGCTTCGCCTGAGCCTCCAGACAGCAACACGGACGGCTCAGAACCCGCCGCCCCGCTGGCAGACCGGGCTGGGCTGACCTAGATTGGGATGCGATGGCGCCCAATCAATTTCCCCGCTTCTTGAAGGTCTATGATGATCCCGTCAGGAGACGAGCCGGCCGACTGCCCCACGACTTGCCACGAGAGGAGAAGCCATGAAACCCACCACGCTTTGCCCATGCGGCAGCGGCAAATCGCAAATCCACTGCTGCGGCGACCATGCGAAGTCCAAGATCAACCTTCGCTCCGTCGTGACGTGGTCCATCATCATCCTGCTCGGGTGCGGGATCGCCGCGATCACGTTCTCCGGGCCCCGAGATGACGCGACCAGCCCCGCCGCCGGTCTAACCCCCGCGCTGATCCCACAGTTCAATAACGGCGCTGCCTCGACAACATTCCCCTCCGGCATCAACCTCGGCACCACGCCGGCCGGACTCGGCTCGACCTCCGGCACCAAAGTACCCGCGCCACCCAACATTCCCAATCCCTCGCCTTGGCAATACGACGCCGTGACGGATCGGCACTACGACCCCAACCACGCACATTGGCATTCCGGCCCGCCGCCGACCAACCCGAACGCCGCCGCCAGCCAAATTAGAGTCGGTGCGACCTCCGGCGGCCAAGTACCCGCGCCGCCAAACATCACGAATCCCTCGCCTTGGCAGTACGACGCCGTAACGGATCGGCACTACCACCCCAGCCACGCCCACTGGCATTCCGGCTCGCCGCCAACCAACCCTATCACCTCGGCACTTGGATCCACTTCGACCTCCGGCGGCCAAGTACCCGCGCCGACCAACATTCCCAATCCGTCGCCTTGGCAGTACGACGCGGTGACGGATCGGCACTACCACCCCAGCCACGGGCATTGGCATTCCGGCTCGCCGCCGAACAACCCTATCACCTCCCCACTTGGATCCACTTCGATCTCAAGCAGCAAAGTACCGGCGCCGCCAAACATCACGAATCCCTCGCCTTGGCAGTATGACGCCGTGACGGATCGGCACTACAACCCCGACCACGCCCATTGGCATAACGGCCCGCCGCCCAACTAACTCGTTACCTCGCCTCCCGACGCATTTCATCCTGCCTCGCCCTTTACCACGGCAACCGATCACCATTGTGAGTGAAGAACTCACCTGAATCGTCCGCCGTCAAACCGTCGATGACCTTGATCATTCCGGCGATCGACTCGGCCGGGGTCAATCTGGCGTTGGGCCCACCCATGTCCGTCTTCACCCAGCCCGGGCTCATCGTGATGCATCGGAATCCCTCATCGCGCAGCTCATTGGCGATGCTTCGCGTAAACATGTTCAGCGCCGCTTTACTTTCTCGATACCCGTAGCCGATGCCGCGCGTATTCCGTGCGATGCTCCCCATCGCGCTGGTAATGTTGACGATGATCTTGCGATCACCCTTTCGTAGGGCTGGCAACAGCGCCTGCGTCATGCGCATCGGTCCGATCGTGTTGACCTGGATGATGCGCTCAACCATGTCAAGATCAGCATCCACAAGAGTCGTTGCCCGCCCGCCGATACCCGCATTGTTGATGAGGATGTCCAGCTGCATCTCGCCCAGGCGCGCGCAAAGGCCCGCCACACTCGCCGCGTCCGTGACGTCCAGTTGCTCGACGCGCACGCCCAACGCATTGAGTTCATCCGCAGCGTTGGGTTTGCGCGCAGTCGCAATCACCTCATATCCCGCTTCGTGATACTGGCGAGCGAACTCGAGCCCCAGCCCGCGATTCGCCCCGGTTATCAGCACCGTCGGCCGGGGCTGCGATCCCGCTTCGTCCTGCGGCTGACCGAGTCCAAACGAGCAGAGCGCCCAAACGATCGTGATGACGAACATTCCTTGCCATGCGGTCTTCATCGTGTTCCTTTCTCAAGCAGGTGTCCCGGACACGATGATACCGCGCGGGCCGATCGGCGCGCGCAATCGCGACCGCCCATCCCTATATAGGATGGCTGCACTCTTCGACCCACCGCCGCTTCGGACCCGCCACGCCCAACCCTCCTGGGTCAATCGGGCAGGCCGCATCGACCGCTCCGCCTGTGTAGAGCTACGGGCATCGGACGTTTGGCCGTTCGCCGTATTCGCCACAACCGCCCACCCGTGCCACCACGGCGCGCGCAATCGTGGCCTCGTTCATGGCTACCGCGAAGCCGCAAGCGAAATAATTGTGTCCGCTCGATTTCTCGCTCGGGTCCAACGAAACCGCCGGCCACGCCACCTCCAAGGCGACCTGCGTACAACCAAATCAAACGCGATGAGGTCGAGCTATCAGCGGTCAGCGATCAGCTTTCAGCAAGAATCGCGCAGACACCGAAGGGATCACAATCCGGGTCCCGCGCTCAACCCCAACAAAGGCGCGCCGCAGACCAAGTTCCTCGGCCTCTGGGAACACTGGTCACAAACCATCCGCATCGAACGCTGGCGACTCCACGATCGCCTCGCTCAACATTTTCTGATGTGTCCCGGCTGTGATCAGAAGTTCCGCAAGCTGTTCATGCCGATGTGTACAAAGGAAGAAGCCCGCGATGCCGATCTCGCCGAGGCATGGATCAACCGACTCGACGCGCGCTGCAGAATCACCCGCGCACCGCTTCCCGCATCCCTCATGGCCCAGCGCACATCCCTTCTCGATCGCTACGGCTTGCTCTTCACCACCGGCCGACAGCTCGTCTGCCGCAAATGCCTCGGCCTGAGATACGGACAGGTCCGCAAGAAACCCTCTTAGCCGCTTGCGGCTTCGCGCGACCTTCCGGGGGCCCAACTCCCCTCACGAATACCGCCCAACTGCGCGCAACCCCCTCACGTACGGCGACCGAGTCGAGTGCCCCGCATGCAGCGGCCAACCGTCGTAGGCCTTCACGAATCCCCATTCTTGTTTCGGGCGACCGATCTTCACCGGATTGTCTTCGATATACCCCACGATCCGTCGCACTTCATCGGGGTGGTCGAGGAAGACCTTCCAGCCGGGGCCGCCCCAAACAGGATGGTCGATCGCGCGCAGTCCGTCAGCGCGAAGCCGCAAGCGGCTCAGATTCTGAAACCGTGCGATCATTTCTTCTGCGAGGTGCTTGTGTTTGCGTATCAACACGTGAACGTGATCGGGCATGATCGCGCACGCCCAGCACGTGTAACGCTGCTCTTTCGTCACTTCTTCAAAGGCCGTCGCGATCGCTGATACGTCACGTTCCGAAAACGTCAACAACTCATGTCTCAGCCGCTTGTCGGCTTCGCGGTAAAACGCCCCAATCACCCCCGACACCGGCTGAACGCGTTTGCGCCCAAAATGAATTTCCCCTAGATCCGCGATCACATCATTCCGAATCGTCTTAGAATTACTCCCGCGCGGATCGTTCGGCAGCCACCACCCGTACGCAGTAAATATTAAATGATGCGCAATAACGATCGGCCTCGCCATGATCCAATCATACCAACCCCCCCAGCCGCTTGTCGGCTTCGCGCGCTCCCCCGGCCGCTTGCGCGTCGCGTCCCGATTCCATCGGGGGCTTCGCGCGACCTCCTGTGCGCTCCCACCCGCCCGTCGCGCACCCTATTGCAGGATCGCGAGCGGCCAGAGGCACAGGCCCAGCAGATTCGCAACAGTCGTCACCGACCCGAGCGTCACCGCAACGATACCGTGCGCCCCGCCGCCGTGCTCCGGGAACTGCCGAGCGTGGCGTATCCCCTCCACGCCGTTGAATACTGCGATCGGACCCAGCACAACGCCCAGAATCGGTATCAGTGATGCAATTGCAAAGTAGTACCCGATCAGCGCCCGCCCATTCCGGGGCGGCACAAATCGCGTAAAGCCCGTGCGCTTGGGCAGCGGTTCCTCGTCCAATTCCGTGCGGTCGACTTCTGCTTCACGTTGCGAGGCCGCGAGCAGATCAGCCGGAAGCCGCACGCCGCATTCCGGACAGATATCATCGCCTACGCCTCGCACGTCGTAGCCGCAATGCGGACAGTACGGCCGGTTCGATGGAATACACAGGTTGACCAGCTTTGCGCCGCCGAAGAGCAGGTAGGCGCCGATCACAAGCCGCGCGATTCCTCCCACCAGGCCGGTGTACAGGGCATAGCCCAGGGCTTGTAGAAGCTCGTCGAAAGATCCGAGCCCGCTGAAACCCAACCCGCCCCTAAAAAAAGCCATTCCCACGGAACCGGAAAGTGAATCCGCCAGCGCGACCACCCCGGTTGCGAGCAGGAAGATCCCGATGGCTTTCAGTACGAGGCGGAACCAGGTCTTGTGCTTCATAGCCGAATCCCCGTGAACCCTCATGTACGACGAGCCGACGCCAGCCGGCGATCATCGGGTCCATCATAACCGCCGACGGCGGGACGGGACGAGTGATCCGCATCACCCCGAACCCCGAAACACGGCCGCCGCTCGCAATTTCTCTTCCCCGCTCGCGGCTTCGCGCGTTCTCACACAAACCGGGCCGTTCAGCTTGGGAAGCTGACAGTCTTGTGTCCCCCTCTCTCCCGCGAGCCGTCCCGATCGAATCGGGACGGTTCGCGCCCGCACACCCAACCCCGCCCGTCGCGCACCGCACCGCCAACCCATCGCTCGCGTGAACCGGGGCGACATCCCGATGGAATCGGGAGCTAGCTCCGTTCTCCCATCTGTGTTCATCTGTGGCGAAGGAGAGCAGCGATCAGCGGTCAGTTCTCAGCGTTCAATCCCTTCCTTCCCTCTCCGTGGCCCTCCGTGTTTCAATCTTTTCCAAACCATTAGTGTTCATCTGTGTCCATCTGTGGCTTCTTCACCTCTGCGTCCTCTGCCGCTCTGCCGTGGATATGCTCTTTTTTCGACGTATCTTCAAGAACGGCGAGCTGGGCGCGCGCCAGCCTTGCCGGGCGCCCCTCTATGGAGGAACGTTTTCTTCAATGCGAAGTTCAGTCATTCAAACCCGACACGCAGCTCACACGCGCGGCGTCTCTGGCGCGCGCAAACTAATCCCCCTGCCACCCCAAAACTTGTGCGCGCCGATCACGCCGCCAACTCGAACGCTGTCTGTGCAGGTCCGGCGATGAAGATTGGCAGCCGATCAGACCGGCAGCGCTTCGAACGTCAGATCGTGGGCTTGGGCGACCGGCTTGTTGGTCAGCACGCCGCGGTTGGTGTTCACCGCATTGGCGAAGTTGTGGTCCATGCAGGCCAATTCGTCCGGGCCATGCTCGGCGAGCTTCAGCACCCAGGGCAAGGTGGCGTTGGTGAGGGCTTGGGTCGCGGTGCGGGCGACGGCGCCGGGCATGTTGCCCACGCAGTAGTGAATGACGTTTTCAACGGTGTACACGGGATCGGTGTGCGTCGTCATGCGGGCCGTCTCGACGCAGCCCCCTTGGTCGATCGCAACATCCACGATGACGGAGCCGGGCTTCATGCGCTTCAGATCGTCGCGCGAGATCAAATGCGGCGCCTTCGCCCCCGGAATGAGTACAGCCCCCACCACGAGGTCAGCTTGAGGCAGATATTCTCGAATCGCATGGGGGTCTGAGTAGACGGTATCGACGTTGGTGGGCATCGACTCGTCGAGGTGGCGCAATCGATCGAGGTCGATATCGAGGATGATGACATTCGCGCCCATGCCCGCGGCGATCCGAGCCGCCCAGGTGCCGACGACGCCCCCCCCCAGCACGAGCACGCACCCCGGCTCGACGCCGGGCACGCCTCCCAGCAGCACGCCCCGTCCGCCGTGCGGATTCTCCAGATAGTCAGCCCCCTCCTGGATTGACAGCTTGCCCGCGATTTCGCTCATGGGGGTCAGCAACGGCAGCCGGCCTTCGTCATCGGTCAGCGTCTCGTAGGCCACAGCGATGCACTGGTGCTCCAAACACCCCAGGGTGAGCTTTTTGTCCGAGGCGAAGTGAAAGTAGGTGAAGACGACCTGCCCCGGACGGATGAGGTCGACCTCGCCCGGCTGAGGCTCCTTGACCTTGACGATCATGTCCGCCTGGGCCCAAAGGTCTTGGGCCGAGGGAACGATCTGAGCGCCCGCAGCGTCATACTCCTGGTCGGGAAATCCGGCCTCGACGCCGGCCCCAGCCTGGATGAGGACGCGATGGCCTTGTCGGGTCAACAGTTCCGAGCCGACGGGTCGAAGCCCGACGCGGTACTCGTCAGCCTTTACTTCGGTGGGAACGCCGACGATCATCGGCATCGATCTCCTTAGCTGGCATGGGCGGCGCACAGGGCCGAGGGAACCGAGGGATGGTATCGTCGATGCCCTTTGGGTGCTGTGGCGAGGCCAGACTGAGCGGTAAAGGGCTGACTGGCGTCCGCAGAGCGTGTACGATGCTGGGTTCGAGGCTACAGACCAGGACTTAACGAACAAGGACGGACTGCATGAACCGTTTTCGATTGGGCGCGATGTCGTGGGTTGGTCTTGGGTTCGGCTTGGCGATGGCTCTGCCGGTCGCCGGCCAGCACCAACCCGTCATCCAGAAACTCAACGACCACGACACGATCCGGGGAAGCGAGACGATCAAGAGCTATCGCGTGCTCTTCGACGCGTATCTCACGCTCGATCCGCCGCCCTTTGAGGTTGGCGACGACTTCAACCTCTACACCATCTATCCCGGGATGAGCGGATGGTCTCAGGTGAGCGGCTGGGCGGAGTCCAACCCGGGAATGGCCGAGGCCATCCTCGAATGCAAAGACCGGAACATGATCGGTCTGCCCTACGGCGTTGACGAAGTGGACGCGGCCTACCGGCAGGCGGGGATCGTCGCCCAGATCGCCGTCGATGGAAGTCTGCGAAGGAGTGAGTTCCCTTACTTACAAGCGGTGGACACGATCGCGGCCTTTGCGACGGCTGAAGTGTATCGCTTGCTCGAAGCCGGCCAGACGCAGCAAGGTCTTGACCTGGCGGTGGCGCATATCTTCATCCTTCGCCAGTTCTGCGATCGCCAATTCCTTGTTGAAAAGCTGTACGGCATTCAACTGCTCGTCGATGCGTTGGCGAACCTGCGGGACGTGTTCTACAGCTACTTCGACGACATCACGCCTGAACAGTACATGGACATCGCGTGGTTCGAACTGCCGTTCCTGCGGCCGGATCGCCAGCACTTGGCCATCCCCGAGGGCGACAGGATCATCTCCGAAGCGCTGCTGGATGAGGTGTTTGACAATCGGGAACAGGCCGATCCGGATCAGTTCGCGGCGACGTTCGGGGGTGTTCAATCCAAGAACGCGCCGATGGAGCGGTTCGGGGCGGCCCGACGATGGCGGATGATCGCGACTGTTCACAGCAGCCTCACCGCGTCCAAGGATCGTCTGACACTTGTCTACGATGACTGGTGGCGGCGCTGGCGGGTCCAGCAGTACGATGATATCCTGGACAGTGATACCCAGTTCGAGCGAACAAACCCCGTGCGCTACGCCGCTGTCATTTACTCGATGCAGAACATCGAGATTGTCTTCGGCGTGAGGAATCAGTTGGTGGCGGGCGTGAGTGGCACGATCCTTTCCGCGGGGCTTTGCGCCTACCGCAAGGAGCTGGGAACCTACCCCGACAACCAAGAGAAACTGTACGGGCAATACGTGCGGAAGATCTCAGACATTGATCCGTACGACAAAGCGTACGGCCACCTTCGTTTCCGCCGGCTGAAGACGAGGACGGCGCTGGACTCGCCGTTCGCTCGGCTGTGGCTCGACCCGGATGATTGTGTGCTGTATGCCCGGGGTGAGGACCATGAAGACGGCCGGGCCCGCCAACACTCTGACGACGGCCTCGATGGCGACCTCGTCCTCTGGCCCCCCATCAAGGCACTCTCTCGCCAATAGGGGTTGATTCTCAGCCACAAACGAAAACCGGTCGGGAATACGGGCCCGGCGCGCCGGGATTCGAGAAATGTCAAGGCTCAGGCTGTGGTGCGGGTCCACCACGGGGCCACCGGCCGAATTTTCGCTGGGCGACGAGGATCATCGGAAGCCAACCGACCCGGCGTCAAGGCTCTCGACAAGCAGGCTTGCATGATTCGCCGACCTTCCGCTTTGACGATCCGGCGAAGCCTTTCCGGGGAAATCCGAATCCGCGGGATCGTATACGGATCCTACGCTGCTTGCTGGCAATCATGGATGACACCAGGGTGCTCACCATTCGACGGCCCCCAGCCGTCACCGCCGCGACAAGGCCGACCTGATCGCTTTCCGTGATGCTCGCGACGAGATCGTTGTCGGTGTAGTCGAGCTTCAGGATCGTGCTGCCCACGGCGTCCTTGTGATGGATGACGGTCAGGCGTCGGGCGTCGTCGTAGGTGTACAATGTTGCGGCGTTGTTGCCGTAGGTGACGCTTTGGAGCAGGCCGTTAGCGTAGTAGGCGTACGAGGCCGTCATGACCGGATCAGCCGCCGGACCGCGGCGAAGAGCTATCCACCTCGCAGAAACAGATGCCACACGAGAGCCAGCAGGCCGATCACGACAACGCCGAGCAACGCATATGGCAGCACCTTGAGCAGCGCGGCTTCCCTTGCCTCCTCTCGTGGCGACGGATAGAAACGCCCCGACCTGTAGCGCTCGAAGTACAGGGCCGTTGTATTCGGTAGCTGGGTTTCATCCTCAGCACTGAGGATCATTTCCACACTGATGCATTTGTGCAGGCGACCCAGTTTGCCAATCATCG
>JADFGE010000105.1 GCA_022567855.1 Planctomycetota bacterium
AGGCGGGCAACGCCTTCAGGCCCCGGCTCCCAACCGGCCGCGACCAGCCCGCCGTGGTCCAAGGCGTCTTGGAGGAGCTCCGTGCTGCGGAACAAGGCGGCCTGCGTCGTGATGAAGGACTCGAACATCGGTGGGATTCGGTTCTCTTCACTTTCGTAGAGAACGGTGGGCAACGTCGGCGTAATCCGGACCAGACCCGTGCTCTCATATTTCGCAGGAAACAGCGCGAAACCGGCAATGCCGCCGCAGAGGCCCAGCAGAACAGCCAGCAGCACCGCCACGCGGTAGCGCCCCCGCAACTGCCGATGGATCGTCTGCAGCGGATTGGCGCGCAGCGCGTCGATCGGTTCGTCAACAAGTTCGTCGGTTTCCGTCCGGATGTACTCTCGGGTGGATTCGCTCATGGCGACCCTCTCCCTCACGCTTGATCTTCAAGCTGCTTTGGCATGCAAGTTCGATTCCAAGAACAGCCCCGGCCTCGAGGCGGTTGTTACAAACTGATCAACATAGAATCCGCTTCTGCTCACGACCGCATTGACGACTCGAAGTTTCGGCTCAATTACGGCTCCGGGACAGACCACGGAATGCTCAATCAAAGCCCCACCGCCTATCACGGCTGCGGGCATAATCACGGCATCGTTGATGTGGACATCGGGGCCGATGGCGGCGCCGTGGCCGATGACTCGAAGCGGCTCGAGCCCCGCAGCCTGCGCTGGCGGCGGTGCGATGGAGCGGCTGGCACGTGACGCGAGATGATTGTTCACATGTCGCGCGGCGGCCAGAAAATCGGCCCGCGTTCTCAGCGGGATGGCTCCCGGACTCGAAAAATCATGCACGCGAACCTTCACTCCCCGATCACCTGCCGAGGCCAGCCACTGTTCCTTGATGTCGACAAACCCGATCGGCGGGATATCGCGCAACACGCCGCACTTGGTGATATAGACCCCGCCTGGACTGCCGTCTTGATTGCACCCGACCGTGATGTCTGCATCGCTGGCCAGATGTTCGTCCCACATCGATTCGACGTCGCTGGCGAGGACCCGGCCCGCCTCAACGACAAGAACGTGCTCGTGGTCCTCGTAGCCGGCACAGAGGTCGGCGACCAGGCCCGCGGCGCCGCGGTACGCTTGAGGGTCTTGCTCGAACCGCACGTTGGGAGCCGAGGTCCCCGGCCAGGGAGCCGGGAGACGGCCGTTGTAGACGACGCGGATCGTAAGCGGCATCCCGTCCGAGGAAGGCAGCAACGTCAGTTGCTCGACCATCACATCCAGAACGGTCTTCTCTGGTGTGAGGTAAAGATCCAGGACCGATCTGCCGGCCGCCTCGACCAGCGGTGAGGGACGCAATCCCCCGGCAAGCACCACACAGGCGCGTAGCCCTGGGCGTCCGTTCGTCGCATCGACCCAGTCAACTCCGACCAAACGGAGCCGCCCAACGGTCGTTGGAACCGTCGTATCCGCCTGGTCGTCCTTGGGGATTCTTGATCCGTTGGCCGGCGCTAACCCGCTCACGCGCAGTTCATCGAGCAACCCGTGGACAGCGCTACTCCAACCCTGGTCGACAACCTGAGCTCGACGTGCCTCTTCGTCTCCCGGATCAGACAGTGCACTACGGATCTCTGCGCAAAACGTTTGTGGTGTTGAAGCGACGCGAACCTGCCCGTCGTACCGGCGAAGCTGCGGGAAGTCGGTCGAAACGATGGGCCGCCCAACCGCCAGGTACTCCTTGAGCTTGACCGGATTGCATGCTTGTATCCACTGATTTCGCCGCCACGGCATGATGAGCACGTCACACGCCGCCATATAAGCCGCCACCTCCTCATGCGGCCTTTGGCCCAGCAGCGCGACGTTCGGCAGCTCGCACCAACCGGCGGGCAAAGAGCATGCGCCGACGAGAACAAACTGAATCTCGGGAAGCTGCTGGGCGGTTTCGACAAAGAGGCGCACGTCGAACGTGTGAGAATCAATCCCGCCCACGAACCCCACGCGCGGCCGTCCAAGATCGACGATGTCGATCGGCTCCTCCCCTCGTCGCCGACCGGCGTTCTCGAAGCGCTCGGAATCGATTCCATGGTCGATCCGGCAGGCATGTCGACATTGCGCCGACTCGCGATCGAAGAGAAAGTCCCCACAGAAGACCGTGAGATCAGCATCAGCTTTGAGACGATCGTCAAATGCCTTGATGCGGCTCGGCTGCACGCCGGGGTAGCACTCATAACGATCGGTTCGTTGATAGACGAGCCCCGCCCGGTCAATCGCATCAATCACGCCGGCCGCGGTCGGACAGGCAACCCAGACCAGCGGACGCATGATGTCCATGGCTTGGGCCGCCTCGACGACGCGCTTGGTGAGCCACCGCTTTGTGACGGCGGCGCTCCACTCGCCGGGAAAGGAGATCGGGCTCAGAACACCGAAGTGATCATCCACGCGAACGAACCCTCGCCTGAGACTGGCGAACTTCCGCAAGACCCGGCGAACAAACATCGCGCCCTCGCGCGGATTGGGCGCTCGCATCCCGAGGGAGTTTACATACAGCACGGGAACGCGCTTGCTCAGTTCGCGCATCATCCGAATGTCGTAGTGACCTCGATTGTGGTACCACCAATCCTCGCCGCCGAAGCAGATGATGCCATCGAATATCCGTTCGTCGGATGCCACGGGTTGTTCAAGCAGCCTTGGCATGCGCCAATTCCTCCCCGACGGCTGGAAACGGATGGCTCTGGACACCAGAATCACGACTCGGCTGGGCGTCACCGGAGATGAAGTCCCGCACCGCCGAAAGCAGTTGAACAGAGGCATGCGAGGCAATAGCGCTGGACGCGGCGACCTGATCGAACGAGGCAAGCTGTCCGATCAATTCGTCCTCGTTCATGGCCACGCTGGCATATCCCGCCTCGGCCAACCGAGCCGCGGTGGCGACCTGATGATCGTTGCGGGTCTCGCCAAACCCGCCGCGGCGAGGCATCACCAGCAGCGGCCGACCGAACTCGAGCGCCGTGAGAACGGTTCCCATCCCGGCGTGAGCGATAATCAACTCTGACTCGAAGATCCGCCGACGGTACTCCGCAGGTGAAATGAACCGCTGCCACTGCATGTGACGGGGCACATAGTCACCGCCGGCAATCTGCGCGAATAGCCGCGGCGTCTGGCGCCGGCCAGCCCAGTCGTCAACCGTCCGGATCAAGCGATCAAACGGCATCTGTGATCCTACGGTCACGAAAATCACAGCATGGCTCCTGCATAGCGCGGTCCACCGACGCCGGCCAGATGAGACCATTGCGTCAACCAAAGGTCGGCGTAGGGCTCCACCTGCCGGCCTGAGAGTGACAACCGCTCGACGTTGGCGATGCTGTCGATCCAGATCGTTTTCATCCCGAAGAGTTTCCCAAGCCGAACCGCAAAGTACCCGGGCGCAGCCCCGGTCGTCACGATTGTGTCCGGTCGGACCCGGGCCAGTATCCACGCTACGCGGATGGCCAGCAACACCAGGCCGATCTTGTTTCGTCGCGTCGCATCGTTGACGACGCGAAACTTCGCAGGACTGATATCACTTCGATAACACTTGTCCACGCTGACGTAGGTGACATCGTGCTCGGCCAGCGCGGGTCGTAAACGCAGCAACTGCACCCAATGCCCGCCGCCGGAGGCGATCGCAAGAACTCGCAATCTTCCGGTGCGCGCCGTCCGTGTGCGCTGATTTGAACTGGCAATCGTGGCCATTGATAATTCCTCGCTGGGTCTACGCTTGCAGCGTCGTGTTGGGTATCGTCGCCGTTATAGGGCCACTTCAATTCAAGTCAGAGAAGCGATGCGATCTGGTCGGACGAGGAGACTTGTGCCGACAAATCACGGTGAGACCGATAGGAACCGCACCGGGGGTCCCCAAACCCATGCCGAAACAAACCAAGTCGACCAGCCGGGACGATCCGGTGCTCGTTTGACTCGACCGTCGGCGCCGCGCCTGGCCGGCACTGGTCAAGACTCAGGCGCCCGGCGCCTTGGCTTGAAGCTGCGAGGTCGCAGATGGCGCCGCAGCGCTCCTCGCCTGGCGAAGCCGATGGAAAACTCGCCGTACCGAAGCAAGCCAGTCGTAGGCCCCGGCGACCGTCAGTCGAAACTCGATCGTCCAGGCGTCCGGCGACATCTTCATGCGCACGATAACTTCGCCGCAGACCTCCCCCGGCATCGTAATCGGACCCATGGTGTGGATACGTCGATACCCGCTGGCAAACGCCTCACGGACGAGCGTCGGGTTGCAGGCGCCATAGGGGTACGCAAAATCCTCGACGGGCCGGCCAAGCATCTGTTCCAGGACCGCCTTTGATTGGGACAGTTCTCGCCTCGCCTGACCTAACGGGAGATCCGTCAACCGCGGGTGCGTCGAACTATGGGACGCAAATCGACACAGCGGCTCCTCCGCCGCCTGTCTGAGTTGCGATTCAGAGAGCGTGATCTGCGATGCGTCGGGATGATCCGGCGTCAAATCCCACTTCGGCCGACAACCCAGATTCTCGGTGACCACGAACACCATGGCCGGAATGCCAAGCTCGCGCGTTACCGGCAGGGCATGATCCAACAGATTGGCGAAACCGTCGTCAAACGTCACACAAACGCCAGGCCGCGCCCGCCGCCGGCGAAGGTCGAGTTCTGCGGCGTCGGGCGGGACGGCTCGATCAGCAATCCATGTTATCTGGCGCTCGAATCGCCGCCGCTGCCGGGCTGTGACGCCGTGATAGCACAGCGTGACAACGCGAGGTCGCCCCACGATCCCGCAGCCGGCGGCCAGCCATCGGACAATGGCGATGCACAGCCATATCAGCCGAACGATCAGACCACGACGGTTGTAGACGTACATGTTTGCTCGCTTCCGGCGGTGGGAACCGAGATCACCTGCCCGGTGACGTCGGGCGCCCTAAACCTGCTCTGTCGGCGCCCGGAAGAGTCCAACGAGATAGGCCGGCGTTGCCTTGTCGCTCGTTACGCGGAACCCTGGGCCATCCGGCCGTTGCTGGAGGATCACGCCGTACACCCAAGCGAACTTCTTCGTCAGCGCTCGAAAGATAGCTCGGCTCTTCGGGTCGTCGCTGATGTTCACACAAAAAACACCAGCCGGCGCCAGCCACCGCCCGTAGCGATTGAGTTGCTCCACCGCCTCATCCACCGATACGTACTTCAGCACCTCATTACAGACGATGACGTCAAAGAGTTCGTCATCTTCAGGCACAAACTCGCGCAGGTCTGCGTTGTGGAACGAGAGATCGCACTGTCTTGCCACCGGCCATGATGAGCATTGGCTCTTGGCGCGCTCGATGACGTAGTCGCTGAGATCCACACCGATGTATCGCTGTAGTCCCGCTCCGGCAAGTGCCTGCGCCAGATCGCCGAAGCCGCACCCGAGATCGAGCACGGTTCTCGGCGGCGGTCCGCAGTGTTGAATCAGCAGCACGGACGTCATGTCGCGTATCGCGTTGCCTAATCGGCCGTTGAGATTCGGTGTCGACATACGCCCGGACAGCTCTTGATTCCAGTACTCAGCTGTCTCATGGCTTGGTGCTGAGCGTCGTCGTTGCATGAACCACCCAACGACCGATCCGGCCCCCATCCGATATATCGCTCGGCGAAGCCACTGTTTGAACGTAAGATTGATCAACTTGATCATTGGAGAGATCCTCTGACGAAAGCCATCGAGTTCTTCGTTGTACCCGACACCGTCACAACTCAAATACGGGACCGGATCCAGGCCGCCCAAAGTGGTCGCTGACGAAACGGCACTCGAGGCGCGATGCGGCAATACCAAAGTCGGTAGTACAGTCGGTCGATCGCGTCCGCCAGTGCGCAGAACACTCTGGCTCGGCGACGGGCCCCGCTTCGCTTGGCAACGATGAGGATCGACCGAACGTTGTGCTCTTCACCGCCAAGACGCAGTTTGTACTCGTACGTCCCGGTCCCCACGTCTACCCGGTGCACACCTTCTGGGATCAGC
Organism: Planctomycetota bacterium; assembly: GCA_022567855.1. Classification (GTDB taxonomy): domain Bacteria; phylum Planctomycetota; class Phycisphaerae; order Phycisphaerales; family SM1A02; genus JADFNO01. The sequence goes on from JADFGE010000105.1 coordinate 5,983, forward strand.
CGCTCGAACAATTTCATCAAGCTGAGGCGTCCGAGTCCGTACGGATCCCAGTCGCGCTGAACGGCACGGGCTGCCAGCCGACAATAGCATGTGTTCCCAAAGACGAGACTGTACTGACGGGCAACGGCACGATCATTAGCGCGAAGGCGCAGGAGACGCAGCCGACCGGCTTCGCTCATCGCCGACACCAGCGACCGATTGAACGCCTCGGACCCGGGCCAGTCTCCGAAGTGCCCGAGCCTCCCGTTACTCTGCCACTGCTGCGTATGCATCTGCACGAAGTCGCCAAACTCCTCGGCCGCCTCGCCGGGCTCGGTGACGACAGCCACCTCGACATCGAAGTCGTCGGTCAGCCGCCTCCAGCCCTTTCGCAGATTGAATCGCTGGTTCTTGGAAAGTGAGCTGAGGTACCCGTCCGCCGATCCTGGCAGCACGATCGTGGTCTGCTGAGTCACAACCCGATCACGGTAAATCGAGACGAGGTCCTTGCGATCCTTTGCGGCGGCGCGCACGGCATTGATCCGGCCGGACGCCTGGAGCATCGGGCCGAACACAATCGCATCGCAGCCGTCGTTGGCGATCAACTGCTCTATAATCTCGTTGATCACCGCCTCCGCCCATGGCGTACAGACCGGCAGGTCGCAGATCGCCTGGGTGGAATCCGAACCCATGATCTTCCCGAGCCGAAGTTTCGCGGGGCCGAGCCGCACGTCGTCGATGAACATGGGGACGACGCCGACGAGATGTTCAGCTTCGCGGAACACGAACACGCGAGCGTCCCGTCCCCGTCCGTAGTGTTCCCACCACACCTTGCACCAGTCGTAGGTCAGATAGATTCGTGATCCGACCTGAGCTACGAGTTCGTCCCATTGGCTTCGAAGATGATCCAGCGCGTCAAACGAATGCACGATCTCGAATGAGAGGCGTCGCGCCCCTAATCGAAGTCGAGGCGCGTTGAGCGCCGAATGACCCGGACTTGATACAGGCAGCGCGCTCACCAGGCCGGCTCCCTTCCCGTCCACTGGTACCGCACCGCTGCGGCCGACTGGCTCGCCTTGTGACGCGATGATTTACCCACGCCCAGCGCGGCCCACACCGTCCACCACGCAAGGCGAATCACCATCGTCGTCGAGAAAAGAAGCTTGCTCAGCGCCCAACGGCCCCAACCCAAATGCTTGCGATGAAACAACAACAGGCTCTTTTGAATCTCGACGTACATCTTTACGCTGGCCTGCTCCGTGCTCTTGCTGCCGCCATCGACATGCACAATGCGCCCGACGGGCGCGAACACGCATCGCCAGCCAGCGCTTCGGAATCGGTAGCACCAGTCGGCTTCTTCCGCGAAGACGAAATACGCTTCGTCCATAAGGCCGACTTGCTCGATTGCTTCGCAGCGAACGAGCATGAACATGCCGGACACGACTTCCACCTCGCGCTCATCCCGGCGGTTCCACGGTCCGTAGGCGGCCCGGCCGGCGATTCGTGATCGCGGGAACCACGCCAGGGCGCCCGAAACCCACATCAGTGTGTTCAGCGGCGACGGGAACCGAAAGCATGTCCGCTGAACGGCTTGGGCGCTCTCCATGACCTGACATCCGAGCACGCCGATGTCGGGATGCCGCCGCGCGTAGGTGAGCGTCTTGTCAAACGCGCCGTCCAGCACCACCGTGTCCGGATTCAGAAGTAGGACATACGCTCCGCGCGCAATGCGCATCCCCTGGTTGTTGGCGGCGGCAAAACCACGATTCGTATCGTTGGCGATCAGTCGGACCTGTGGGAACCGCTCAGCGATAACCTGTACCGAGTCGTCTGTCGAGGCATTGTCGATCACAATGATCTCAGTGGAGAGTTCGCCAAGATTCGCCAGCACCGAACGAAGGCAATCGACGATCACGTGTTGGGTGTTCCAGTTCACGATCACGATCGAAAGATCAAGGACGTCAACGGATCCTGCCTCTACATGATCACGCTCGCGTGACGGAGCTTCGACCTCGGCAACAGTGAGCGTCTCAGGCGGCATTCTTCATCCCGTAACACATAAGTTCTCCAAGCGTCCGGATCGTCCATCCTTCCTGTTGGGCGGCATCGAGCAGGTTTGTGGTGCTTGTAAGCACGAAGTCGGCGCGCTCCGGCTCGCGATCAAAGTCGTGGAGCAGCACGACGCCCCCTCCGAGACGTCGTGCCTCCTCCACGGGCGTGTTCGAATCGGGAAGCCGTCGCGCGACATCGCCCGCCGCGATCGTCCACCACCCGATCGGCGCTTGGCGACGATGGACGGCCGCCCAAGTCGCTAGCGTCATTTTCCCATGTGGCGGCCGAAACATTCCGTCTTTGGGCACCCACCGCGCCAGTGTCTGATAGCCCGCGTTGATGTCGGCGACGCCCCGCCAAGGCCAGGCCCGCCACGCATTGAGGTGCCGCTGCGTGTGGCAGGCGATCTCGTGTCCCGCCGCCGCGATCGCATCAACGAGTCGGGGATGCTTCGCGGCGCGGAAGCCGGCGAGAAAGAACGTCGCTCTCGCATCGCGCGCCTGGAGTAGATCGAGCAAGCGCGGCGTGAGACTCGCACCCGGGCCATCGTCGTAGGTCAAGACCAGGCTCCGCGTCTCGGCACAGCGCTGCCTCAGCCGGCGCTCCGAAACTCGACGGGCCAACATCGGTCCGACATACCAGGTGAACGCGGCGGCGGATGCCGACACCGTCGCGGCAAGCGTGAGGCCGATCATTCCCACCCTCGACCAACGGTCGGGCTC
>JADFGE010000106.1 GCA_022567855.1 Planctomycetota bacterium
GGCCCGACCGCGGGAACCGTCACGTCGACGGACCTCAACACCAGGTCCGGCTGCCCGAGCACCCATCCCTGGTCGGTGGGGAAATCGAGCGGCGACGGCATGTCGGCCGGATCACCCTCAGGAACTCCGTTATCCACCCAGGCCTGGATCTTGGCCAGCTCCTCGTCGCTGAGTTCACGCTTCATTTCGCCGGAATCCTGCCTTGTGAAACCGTCCTTCTCGACCACAACGAGTGCCCGTTTCAACGCGGTATGTGAGATTTTACCCTCCATCACGCCGCGCGCAAATCGCTGATAACTCAAGGTTGCCTCGGCTCGATCGGGCTCAGCCATCGGAGAGTTCACGATAAAGCGGTAGTGGGCCGCACCGAGCAAGGCGAGCTTCGGCTGGAGCGTGACCTGGATCGATGGAGAGCGCCGGCCTATTCGGTTGACGTCCCGGCAGATGCCGTAAACGAGCTGCTGAACCAACTGACATCACTGCAAGCGTCGGAGATCGAGATTCGGAATTACCCGTACGACTCGGAAGTTGCCCAAGTGACGATGATCGGTTTCGACGCCAAAGCGATCGATACGGTGCGGATTATCAGAGAAGAAGACACCGGCCGATGGGCGCTGGAAAATGGCGATAATGTCCTTCGATTCTTCGGGGTGAGCTTGCAGCTTCGGCTGACGCCTAGCGACTTCGGCCTTCAACCCTTACTCGGCAACACCCCGTAGCGCAACACAACATCACCGCTTCGATGGCGAACGTCCTTCAGGGTCAGCTGCGTTCCATCGGTGAGTTCGCTGACGGTCAAGCCTCGGACGCACGGATACGCTTTTTCATCTCCCCACAGCACGGGCGCGATGAACACCCACGCCTCGTTGACGAGTCGCTGACCGAAGAGATCACCTAATAGACCCGCACCGGACTCAACCAGGACCGTGCTTACGTTGTACCGCTGGGATAATTTGCTAAGCGCCTCACACAAGTCGAGCGAACCGTTCGCAGCCGGCACCCCGAGCAGTTCCACGCCTCGATCGCGCAGTTGAGCCGCCTTACTCGCCTGTGATTGAAGCACCGCTTCGTCGCACACCATAATGGTTGGCGCTTGATCGAGACTCGTCACAAGCCGAGCGTCCAGTGGGATGGCGAGACTCGGATTGATCACAACGCGCTTGGCGAGGCGGCGTAGCCGAACGTTCCGCGCGGTGAGTAACGGGTCGTCCGCCAAGACCGTGCCGATGCCCGTCAAAATCGCATCGACGCGCCCGCGCTCCCGATGCACCATGCGCCGGCTGCGATCGTTGCTGATCCACCGGCTGTTGCCGATTCGGGTCGCGATACGGCCGTCGAGGGTTTGGGCCCACTTGGCGATGACCCAGGGCAGGCCGGTCTTGACGCGGTGAACAAAGGGGTCACTGACCGCGATCGCCCCCGGGCAGTTGGTGATCAATTCCGTTTCGATACCGGCGGCGCGCAAGCGATCGGCCCCGCCGGACGCATCTGGGCTGGGATCATCGCGTGCGTAGACCACCCGCCGTACGCCGGCTTCGATGAGCGCTTCACTACAAGGGCCGGTCTTGGCCGTGTGATTGCACGGCTCGAGCGTGAGATAGACGGTCGAATCCGGCGCGCGGTTGCCGGCCCGTTTGAGGGCGTCGATCTCGGCGTGCGGCCCACCGTATCGGCGGTGATATCCCCATCCGATGACCTCGCCAACGCGCGACACGATGACGCACCCCACGAGTGGATTGGGCTCCGCGCCGCCGTGTCCGCGCAACGCCAGCCGCGCCGCCATTTGCAGATATCGACGATCATCATCGAGACGGCTGCTCATGACCGTGCCACTGCCGCCGTAGCGCTTTTGGTCTCGAGGCGCGTGGAAACGAACGTCAGCGCGGACACGAGCACATCGTCCTCGGCCCGGCCGGCCTTATGCTTATCCACGTACGAGCAGATGAACTGCGGCCAATTCTTCGGCGACGGTTGACCGTGCAGGATGTCACGCAGACTGTCGAGCCCGAGTTGGCGACCCATTCGGTCGCGAGCCTCGAAAGCGCCATCGGTATAGGCGACGATCACATCGCCAGGCACCAGCTCCATTGACTTGTCCGGGGCTTCGAATTCTTCATCAGTCAGCGCACCGAGGACGACACCGGTGGCGGGGAGCTGGCGCACCACGCCGTTGACGCCGCGGAGGAATGCCGGCGGATGACCCGCGCTGGCCCAGCGGATCTCGCCTGCATAGGGATCGAGTTGCAGAATGATGGCGGTGGCGTAGATGTTGTGCCGCGCCATCGTGAGGTTGATGTAGCGATTGAGAAGTTGCAAGACCTCGGCCGGTGTTGCGCGGGGCGTTTCGCCGCGGATTCGTTCCAACTCACCGTAGAGGCGGTTGACGGTGAGCGCTGCTGGCAGTCCATGACCGGTCACGTCGATCACCGTGAGATGCACAACCCCCTCGGCGCCGATGTGCATGTGCAGAAAGTCTCCGCCGAGTTCTCGCATGGGCACATAGGTGTATTGGAACTTGACATACCCGTCATCATACTCGGCGGGAAACATCGCTTCATGTATCCCACGGGCCCGGGTGAACTCTTGGCGCAACGTTCGGAAATGTCGGCCAAGCATCGTGCTGCGGAAGCGCCGGCTGTGACGCCGAAGTCGCCAGGCGCAGATAAGCAAGCCGGGAATAAGAATCCCGGGGCCAAAGATGACGGCGAGCACGGGAGAGATCTGATCTTCCGAACTGAAGAAGAAGGTGTACCCCGCCCATACCGCCATCAAAGGTATGATCGGGCGCAGCGACTCGCCGGGTGTCCAGGGAAGAAAAAGGCACGCGGTGAAATGCCAGAAGAAGATCGCCAGCAGGATACTGGGAAAGATTTTCAGCTCGAACAAGTCCGCGCCGATCCAGGCTGAAATGTAGACAGCGCCCAAGGCGAGAATCATTCTCGCCAAACCGCGCAGGACAGCTTCGCGTGTCTCAAAGCGATCTCGCTCCAGGAAAAAGTACGCGACGATGCACAGCGACAGCATCGTGCTGAGGGCGCCGACGATGGCGCCGCCGCGGTCGCCCGGAGCTGTCGGCCCGAACATCCCAACGATGCTTGCGATCAGTTGGATAAGCCCAAGCGCGACGAACGTCGTGCACAGATAGCCAAAGCGGACGCGCAGCCACGTCTCAAGCTCGTGCTCGTACTCGCGCGGGAAGAGGACCTGACTGGTATCCGGACTCTTGGTCACTGTGGCTGGCCTGTCAAAACCGGTTCGTCGCCCATTCTTGGGAACGGCTCGGTCGAGTTTCAGGTACGGGCCAGAACTTCATCGCGAAGCCGGTCCGGCATCAACCGGTATTCGTTGGGCTCCATCGAACTGGATGCGCGTCCTTGCGTCAAGCCGCGCAGGATCGTCGTGTAGCCGAACATCTCGACCAGGGGCACCTCCGCGGTAATCACCCGGACCGTGCCGCGTAGCTGCGTGTCCACGATCTGGCCGCGTCGGGAGGCGAGGTCCCCGCTGACCGGGCCGAAGTAATCGTCCGGCGTCAGGACGGTGACCTTCATGATCGGCTCTAGAAGCGCGATGCCGGCTCGGGTGCATGCCTCGCGGAACGCCAGCGCTCCCGCCTGCTCGAACGCGATCTGACTGGAATCCACCTCGTGATGTGATCCATCGATGAGCTCGATCAGGACATTGACGACGGGATAGCCGCCGAGGATCCCCGATTTGGCCGCGTTTCGAACACCGTTTCTAACGGGCGTGATGAACTCCCTGGGGATGACGCCGCCGGTGATCTTCTCGACGAAGACCACCCCGTCCTTCATTTCCAGACCCTGCGCCTCCGCCTGGACCTTGGTTATTGGGCGAGCATTGACCACGACATCGCCGAACTGTCCACGCCCGCCGGTCTGCTTGATGAACCGTCCGCGAACCTCCAACGCCGTCCCGGTGATCGTCTCACGATAACTGACGCGCGGCGTTCCGACGGTCACGGCGATCTTGCGGTCACGCACCAGCTTGTGCTTGATGATCTCCAAGTGCAGTTCACCCATGCCGGCAATGATCGTCTCGCCGGTCTCCTCGTTGTACGAGAAGTGGAACGAAGGGTCTTCACGATGGATGGTGCTCATGGCCTCGGCCAGTCGCGTCTTGTCGTCGTTCGTCTGCGGCTCGATCGACATGGTGATGACCGGCTCGGGGAACTGGATCCGTTCCAGGATAATTGGATGCTCCGGATCGCACAGCGTGTCACCCGTCACCGAGTGCTTCGGGCCGATCACCGCGACGATCTGTCCGGCCCCGACGCGGTCCAGGGGATCGCGGTTCTTGGCGTGCATCTCGTAGATGCGCGAGATGATCTCTTTCTTGTTGTCGTTGGAATTGAGGACCCGGGCGCCCTTGGTCAATCGCCCGGAATAGACGCGTATGTAGGTCAAGTCACCGTGGCTGTCGGAAACGACCTTGAAGACCAGCGCGGAGAACGGCGCGTCCTCCGTGTGCTGCCGAGTAAGTTTGGCGGCGCCTTTGCGCGGGCTGACGCCTTGGGTATCCTTGATCTGGGTCGGGTCAGGCAGATAATCGATGACGCCGTTGAGAAGCCGCTGAATCCCGATGTTCCGCAGGGCCGCGCCGCAGAAAACGGGCGTGCAGCGCAACTCGATCGTTCCTCGTTGCAATGCCGCCTTGATCTGCGCCGTGGTGATCGATTCCTCGTCCTCCAGGAATTGCTCGAGCAGCGTGTCATCGACGTCGGCAGCTTGCTCGACGAGCTCGTGACGCCACATCTGAGCCTTGTCGAGCAACGGTTCGGGGATTAGACGCTGCTCGATGCGCGCACCGAGTTCGCTCGCATCAAAGTAGTACGCTTTCATCTCCAACAGATCGATGATGCCCTCGAACTCGTCGGCCGACCCGATGGGTAGTTGCACCGCGATCGGGTTCGCGCCCAGCCGATCTCGAATCGACTCAAAGCTGAACTCAAAGTCCGCCCCGATCTTGTCCATCTTGTTGACGAAACAAATCCGCGGCACGTTGTAGCGATCGGCTTGCCGCCAGACCGTCTCGGATTGCGCCTCGACGCCTTCCTTTGCGTCAAAGATGGCGACGGCCCCATCCAACACTCGCAGCGATCGCTCGACCTCGATGGTGAAATCCACGTGCCCGGGCGTGTCGATGAGATTGATCGTGTAGGTGTTGCCCTCATATTCCCAGGGGCACGTAGTGGCGGCGGACTGGATCGTGATGCCGCGCTCCTGCTCTTCGGCCAGGAAATCCATCGTGGCCGTGCCTTCGTGAACCTCGCCGAGCTTGTAGTTCCGGCCGGTGTAGTACAGCACGCGCTCGGTGACGGTGGTCTTGCCGGCGTCGATGTGGGCGCAGATGCCGATGTTACGAACTTTGGTCAGGTCAACGGTCATGGTGTCTATACGCTCAATCGCCCCGGGCGGTCGCCCTTTATCAACGACACACCGCCGGTGGCCAACGGGGGCCTCCAGGCAGCGCTGGTTGGTTTTCGGCCGGATTCCCCTACCCAATGAGCCCACGAGGGGGGCAGGGGGTTCGGTCCTGCGTATTTGCCCGACTTGCGCCGGGCCAGCGGGACCGTTTAACGCAAGCGGGCGTTCTCAGCTTCGTCGAGCAACGGTCGTCTCCTTCCGTTGTGGGTCGCCATCAGCGGCCCTGAGAATGCTCGCAACTCAGATTACCATCGGCAATCCAATGCCCATGGGACCGCCCATTGTAGTTATCAGCGATCCTAAGTCAATGGGCCGACCGACCGGGCAGGGCGCCCCAAGGTTGGCCCTAGAGCCGGTTTCACTTGAGTGAACGACCTGAGAGTTCCACGCACAGCGAGCCCCGGCGCGCCGGGACGAGTCGTGCGTCTCGGAGAGTCCGTTGATCTTCGGCACCGACGACTCCCTTCGGTCGCTGTCGGTGGCACCCTCAGGCACGCACATTGTGAGTGCCACTCACAGCGAGTGAGCCCCGGCCGCACCCCACCCACTCCGTATCACCCCTAAATCCCATAAAAGGGGTCGGGAGTCGTTTCTGGCGGGTTGGGGTGATTTGGACGCGGGTGCCCCGCATAGTGAGGCCGTCCCGGCGCGCCGGGATGCATGCCGCAGGACCACTTGTGCGCTTCGGTTCCGATGCGATAAGACACCGACGACTCCCTTTGGTCGCTGTCGGTGGCACCCTTCATCGTACGGACGAGTGAAATCTGCGCTAGACCGAGCGCACAAGCGCCGTCCGCTCCAGACCCAGCCGCTGGATCACCGGCTCGATCTCAACCAGGTATCGTCGCGCATCCTTCACATAGCCCGCCGTAGGCCGAAGCTCCGGGAGCTGCTGCTGAAAGAACCGATTCAGTCGCAACATCAACAGCTCCCGGACATACTTGGCGATCATGGACGCGAGGGCGACCGGCAGATGTTGCGACTCAGCGGCCCGAACGAAACTCAGCGTTATTTCCGATCCATCGCGCACCAAGTGATACCGGCTCTGAGCGGGATCTTCCGTCACGATACGAACCTGCGCGCCCTCGAAACTCAGTTGGAGGATCCGAAGGTATTTCGTGCGGCCGCCTTGGCGATCCACGATGACCCGTGGATGATCGTCCTTGTACGTTCGCCACACTTCGTCAATCAGCCGCATCACGCAACAGATATTGACGCTCGCTTTGGTGCGCATCGAGGCGACCTGCCGGTTGAAATCGCCCGCCCCAATGACTTCACACCGCATCAATGAACAGGCGACGCCGGCGTTGTCCATCACTCGGCCAAGCCTGGCCGCCGCGATGCGCAGCTCGTCGGCGTGTACGGCCACGGGCAACGCCGTTGATGAGCCGTACCACGGAACAGTTGGAAGTTCAAGTCCCAGCCGATCGAACAACGCATCGTCGGTGGCGCATGATTCGCCTTGCGTCAGGCGCAGCGACAGTACGCCTCGTTCCAAGGCGCGTAGCGGATGAATCGCGCCGGAGTTGGGGCCCTTGAGCTTCTTGGAATCCTCAATCGCGATCCGATGTCGGCGATCGCGCGGCCGGCGGCACACCGCCCGGTTCAGGATTCGCCACAGATCCGGCGCACCCTGGCGGGGATCGTAGTCCTTGAGCACGAAGACGGTGCAGCCAAGACACAGCGGACCGAGCATCGGCCCGTACCCCGCTTCGTCGATCCCCGCGTAGACCAGCACGCGGCTAATCTATCAAGGCCTGTACGTACCAAGCCTAATTGGCAGCTTGCACCCACGCTCGCCTAGCCTCGCGGTGTCCTACAATCGGCCGATGGCGGTTGGAAAGCCCAAGGTGCTGCTGGCGATGTCGGGCGGCGTGGATTCGTCCGTCGCGGCGGCGCTATTGCAGCGCGAGGGCTACGACGTGGTTGGATGCTTCATGCGCCTGGGATCGCCCGGCGAGACACTTGATGAGCTGCAACCGGCCAACGAAGCGGGACCTGAGTCCGCCGCGGACGAAGGTCCGGGTCGTGAGCAAAGCCGGCTCAAAATCGGCCACCAAGGTTGTTGCTCGATCAACGACGCCGCCGACGCTCGCCTCGTTGCCGCCAAGCTCGATATTCCGTTTTACGTGTGCAACTTCAAGAAGGATTTCGGGCGGGTCATTGACTATTTCGTAGATGAATACAACGCCGGGCGCACGCCGAATCCTTGTGTTCGTTGCAACGATTGGCTGAAGTTCGGCAAACTGCATTCGTATGCCAAGCAGATGGGGGCTCAGTTTGTCGCCTCGGGTCATTATGCGCGGATCGATCGGAGCGAGCCTGATGCGCCGAAGCTGTTGCGCGGCGTGGATCATTCCAAGGATCAGAGCTACGTGCTTTTCGGCGCGTCCGTCGATCGGCTACGAGAAATGTTGCTTCCCATCGGAGCGCTTCACAAGCCGCACGTACGGCGGATCGCACAGGAATTGGACTTGCCGGTATTCGACAAGCCTGATTCTCAGGAGATCTGTTTCGTCCCCAACGGCGACTACGCCAGTCTGGTTCGGCAGCGCTCGCCGCACGCGGTTGAAGCTGGAACGATCGTGGATCGAGACGGCGCCGTATTAGGCGAACATCGCGGCCATCAGCATTTCACCATCGGCCAGCGCCGCGGGCTCGGGGTCGCCAAGGGGCATCCGCTGTATGTGATCGACAAGGATGCGAGATCCAACACGGTCACGGTGGGCATAAGAGGCGACTTGCTGGCTGACGGATGTATTGCCCAGGAAGCGAATTGGTTTATCGAGCCGGCGGATGATTGGATGAGCTGCACGGTCAAGATCCGCTACAACGCCGAGCCGGTCGACGCCCAGGTGCGCCAGAAAATGGGGATAAGTCCCATTTCCGGCATTTCCGGGGGTGGGCTGGAAGTGCGGTTCGAGGCGCCGCAGTTTGCCGTCGCACCCGGGCAAGCAGTTGTGTGCTACGACGGCGAGGCCGTGATCTGCGGCGGGTGGATCAGCGAGGCGCGCAACCGCGTCACGATGGAGTCAATTCAACGATGAATCCAGTTGACTCGTCTTCGATCAATTCAGGCTCACCCCCTTCTGCGGTGGAAGCAATCCAACCGCCGAAGCGATGTGGCCTGGCGACGGCAAGCCTGGTACTCGGGATACTGGGTATTTTGCCGTGTGGGGTGTTCGGCGTGATCGGACTGCCCCTGGGTA
>JADFGE010000107.1 GCA_022567855.1 Planctomycetota bacterium
TCGCTCGCAGCCGATCCACGGCTTGCCGGGCGTCGGGGCGAATCTCGTCCGTGACCAGCAGCGTGCCGATGCGCTTCTCATCAACAATGACTTGGCACGTGGTCAGGTCGTCGCGAAGGATTTCGACACGACGTCCGTCGACGATACCGCGCACGCCACGGCCGGGAAGCGCCTCGAAGTCGGTGACGGCGGAAAGGGCGAGACCTCGGTCCTGAGCGGTGCGCACGATTGCTCGGGCGATGGGGTGTTCGCTGGGCGCTTCAACCGCAGCGGCGAGTCGCAGCAACTCGTCCTCAGTGAAGGATCGATCTTCGACTTCAATGTGCCGGGTGGTCGGTCGACCGGTCGTAAGGGTGCCGGTCTTATCGAAAATGACCAGCTTGGATCGCGCGGCCCGTTCGATCGTTTCGGCTGATTTGATAAGTATGCCATGACGAGAGGCGGCGCCGGCGCCGACCATGACCGCCATCGGCGTGGCCAAACCCAGCGCACAGGGGCAGGAGATGATGAGCACGGTGACGGCCGCGATGATGCCTTTTGCAAGATAAGAAGTGTCGCTGGAGATAAGACTGACCAGCCCCCAGCCGGCGATCGTGGCGACGGCGATCAGCAGGACCGCCGGGACAAAGACCGCGCAGACACGATCAGCGAGTCGCTGGATCCCGGCCTTGCTCGCCTGGGCTCGCTGCACGAGCTCGGCAATTCGCGCAATCGTCGTATGATGCCCGTCCACCGTCGCCTCGACGATCAGCCGCCCCGTGGTGTTGACCGAGCCGGCGACGACCGGGTCACCCGGCGATCTCGTGACAGGCATCGACTCTCCCGTGACGACGGATTCATCGACATCGGACGAACCGTCAACGACGAGGCCATCGACCGGGACGCGCGCTCCGGGGCGAATGAGCATGCGATCGCCGGGCTGCACATCGGCACTGGCGATTTCGCGCGTTTGCCCTTGCTCGTCGATAAGCTCAGCCTGCTCGGGCTGAAGCTCCAACAGTTCTCGTACGGCTGATCCAGCCTTGGCCGAGGCGCGCGCTTCCAGCCAATGGCCCAGGCTAATGATGCCCAACAACGCCGCCGCTTCGGTGAAGTACAGCGGCTGCTCAATCCCCGAGCCTGCAAGCTGCATGATGAAGACCACGACCGAAAACACATAGGCGGTCGTCGCGCCGATGGCGATGAGCGTGTCCATATTGGTGGTTCGGCGAAGCGCAGCGGCAAACGCGGACCGGTAGAAGCCTCCACCGGCGGTGGCCAGAACAATGCTTGATCCGACGAGCAGCGCCCACGGCACCCAGGCAGCGCTGACGGTCAAGTGCAGCACCGCCATGGGCCCCCAGAGCCCCAGGGCGATGATGGCACGGTTGCGCCACAGGGATTCTTGTCGCCGTTGGCGCAGCTCGATCTCGCTGCGAAGTTCCGCGGGTGCGGGCGGGGCGGTGATCGGCACGGCGTCGAAGCCGCGACCTTGGACGGCCTGTACGAGTCGCTGGGGTTGGAGGGATTCGCCGAGTACCGTAGCCAGGCCGTCGATCACGCTCACACTGGCCGATCGGACCTGAGGATCGGCCTCGATCGCTCGCTGGACGGTGGCGGCACAGCTGGCACAGTGCATCCCCGTCACCTTGAGCTGCACTTCCTGCAGTGGCGCCTCCTGGGCGGGTGTTTCAGCGGTGGCGCTGGGCATCGGGCAATCGTAGGCCCTCGAATCCGTACAACCATGCGCGGGCGACGCGGTGGGATTTACGCCCGCACTTGCCTGGCGGCCTCCAGCAGACGATACTTATGCAGTCAGTCCTATGAGAGCTGAGCGATCCTCAACCCGACCGGCCTCCCTTGCCGCCACCGCGACCACGCTGCTGGCATTGCTGGCCATGACCTCGGCGGCCTCGGCTGCTGCTACGCCGCGCGCCGCGGATATGCAGAGCCGGTCCACGGTGAGTGAGTCGCACATGGTGCGGGCAATGGCGGCCGTGGTGGCCGCGGCGGCACGAGACCTTTTGGTCGGCGACCAGCAGGCCACGCCGATTGTCGCCCGGCCGTTCTTGTCCCTTTTTGAGTTTGACCAATCGACTTCCCAGGTCTGTCGAGCCCGCGATGTCGCCGTGATCGTCCTGTCCGTGACGCTTGGTGAGCGCCTGCTCGATCTGCCCCCGCCTGTTTGCTGAATCGCCGTTTGGTGTTGCCTGCGCGCCGGGTTCCATACCGTTGTGACTCGCGGGCAGGCTCAGTTCGAATTCAGCAACTTCAGTTCGACAATACATTTGAGGTGAATCATGGGTGTTCCTGTTGTTGGAACCGTGATGCGCAAGGTCTTCGGGACGCGCAACGAGCGCATGGTCAAGCGGTACCTACGGGTCGTCGATCAGGTGTCGGCTCAAGAGGAGGACATCCGCCGGCTGAGCGATCCGGAGCTGCGCGGCATGGCGGACACATTCCGCCAGCGTCTGGAAGCTGGTGAGAAGCCGAACGACATCCTGCCTGAGGTCTTCGCCATCGCCCGAGAAGCGATGGACCGCAACGTCGGCATACGAAACATCTTCAACCCGAAACATAACTTCGACGCAGGGCAACTTCCCGATCATGCGCGGAAGCTTTACGACGAGGTCAAGGCGCAGATCGAGGCAACCAAACCGGCGGAGCCGACCGGCGATTTTCTCGGTTCCAACGAGCCGGTGCCGGCCTGGCTGTTCGTCGACATTCCGCCCGAGCTCTATCAAGCGATACGAGAGTTGTACCCCCAGTCGAAGCCGCCGTACCGCGCTCGGCCCTTTGATGTGCAGATCATCGGCGCCATGGTTCTGTATGAAGGTCGAATCGCGGAGATGAAGACCGGCGAGGGGAAAACGATCGTTGCCCCGCTTGCGTGTTACCTCGCATCCCTGGAAGGGAAGCAGGTTCATGTCGTTACCGTCAATGACTATCTCGTCCAACGCGATCGTGATTGGACCTTCCCATTCTTCCGGGCGCTGGGACTGACCGTGGGGACCATCCATCCGCGCCATATGCAGGCCGAGGAACAAAAGTTGACCGCCTATCAATGCCAGGTGGTCTACGGTACGACGAGCGAGTTCGGATTCGATTATTTGCGCGACAACATGAAACTCAGCACGCGAGAGCAGGTGCAGAAGCATCGCGACTTTGCCGTCGTCGATGAGGTGGATTCGACGCTCATTGATGAGGCACGCACGCCGCTGATCATTTCGGGGCTCGCGCACGACTACGCCCCGCGCTATGACATGGCCGACAAGCTCGCCCGCGATCTGTTGGGGAAGCAGAAGGAATGGAATGCGGCCGATCAGAAAGTGCATTCGTGTTTGGTCGAGCGGTCGGGTTTGGAAGGCGATATTCGAAACGCCCGCGACAAATCAAAGATCGCATCGCTCAAAGAACGGCTGGAGTCCGCCAACCAGCGCCTGCCGGAGCTCGAAGCGGCCCGCGACGAGCACACGCAGTACTACGAGCTCGAGCTCGATAAGAAGAAGGCGACGATCACGCATGACGGGATCACCGAGGCCCAGCGCGTCGCCGGCGTCGGGTCGTTCTATGTTGGTGAAAACATCGATATTCCCCACCTGCTGGAGCAGGCCATTCGCGCCCATACCGTCTATCAGCGTGATCGCGACTATGTGGTCGCCCCGGATGACAAGGGCGAACTGACGATCGTGATCGTCGATCAGAACACCGGGCGGAAGATGATCGGCCGGCAGTGGTCCGACGGGCTGCACCAGGCGATCGAGGCCAAGGAGAGCGTCCCGATCAAGCAGGAGACGCAGACGATGGCCACGATCACGATCCAGAATTTCTTCAAGCTCTACGATCGGTTGGCGGGGATGACCGGCACCGCCGACACCGAGGCGACCGAATTTCACGAGATTTACAAGCTGGATGTGATCGTGATCCCCACCAACGTGCCGGTGATCCGCGTGGATTACAATGATGTCGTCTTTCTTGCGACCAAAGACAAGTGGGCGGCAATCGTGGACGAGATCAAGACCTTTCACGACGTGGGCCGGCCTATCCTTGTGGGTACGACCAGCGTCGAAAACTCAGAGATGCTCAGCGACATGTTGACGCGCAAGCACAACATCAAGCATGAGGTCCTCAACGCCAAGCAACACGAGCGGGAGGCGGAGATCATCGCCGGCGCCGGGGAGCTCGGCGCGGTCATGATTGCCACGAACATGGCGGGGCGAGGCACGGACATTGTTCTGGGCAAGTTTGCGCCGGAGCAATTGATCGATCATTGGAAGCGACGCAGCATCTGCCCGAAGGATGTCAACGCCGACATGCCGCAGGACGAGATCGTCACTGCCGTGTATCGGCAATTGGCGGCCAAGGAACTCGGTCTGACCAAGGTCGATGTCAGGGAAATGTCGGATGACGAGATCAGAATGGCGCTGCTTCGCAAATGGGCGATCGACCTGTGTTGGTTGAGCGAATCAAAGGTCGCGTCGATGACCGAGGCACAGTTGTTGGCCCGGCTCGACGAATCCGGCGGGAGCCTCTTGCATCGGCTCCGCCTGTTCAACGACATCGAGAACGTCGGCGGGCTGCACGTGATCGCGACCGAGCGACACGAGTCGCGCCGCATCGACAATCAGCTCCGTGGGCGATGCGGCCGGCAGGGCGACAAGGGCTCCAGCCGGTTCTTCCTCAGTCTGGAAGATGATTTGATGAAGATGTTCGCGGGCAAGACGACCCTCACCGTACTCTCCAAGCTGGGTATGAAGGAGGGGGATGCGATCGAGCATCCGATGCTGACCAAATCCGTCGGCCGCGCGCAACGGAAAGTCGAAGAGCGCAACTTCCTTATCCGAAAGAACATTCTCGAATATGACGAGCCGATGGACGTGCAGCGAGGCTTCTTCTACGGCCTGCGGCAGGACATCCTGGAGGGTCGCGCCGTCAAGGACCTCATTTTCCAGTTCATCGACGATTCAGTGGAGGACGCGGTTTACACGTTCCTCGATCGGAATTACGTTCCGAACTGCATCGCCGAATGGGTGCACGAGAAGTTGAACGTGGCCATCGATGCCGATCGATTCCGCGGCAAGGATCGTGAGGACCTACATCTGCTGATCCGCCGGGATGCCACAGAGGAGGCCGGTAACATCATTCGCGTGACCATCGGTGAATACATGTCCCCGGATATGGATCCGGAGGGATGGGACCTCAAGGGCCTGGCGGATTGGGGCAACGCGAACTTCGATGCGGGGTTGAAGCCCTCGCAGCTGCGCGAGATGTCGGTTGATGACGTTATCAAGCGGTTGGATGAAGCGGCGGCGAAGCGGATCGCCGAGGCCGACTTGGCGCCGCTGGATCAGTACCTTGTGCCGGACTACGCGGAGAAGGAACTTGCGAAATGGGCTGCGAACAAGTTCGCCAGCGAGGTCAAGGCCGAGGCGTTCGTCGGCCTGGAAGAACCCGCCGATGCGGTCGAGAAGTTGATGGCCGGCGCTCGCGCCGCCTACGAACGCCGAGAGCTGACCTACCCGATCGACTTTGCTCTGGAAATGACCTCGGTCGGAATGCAGCATGACCCGCAACATGCCATCGAACAGTTCTGTGTGTGGGTCAGATCGAAATACGAACTGCAATGGGATCCCCAGTCGCTTCCTTCGCTGGACCCCATCCAGCTGCGCCAGTTGCTGATAGCCGAGGCCGAGAAGTGGGATGAATCTCGAATTGCCGAGCGCGCTGATCGTGCGCTGGTTGCGGGCAGCAGCCCGGAGAAGCTCGATGAATGGTTTGCGACAAACTGCAACACCCACCTCACGGATGAGGAGCGGAAGCGTGCGGTTGACGATCCCAAGACCGTGGCTGAAGAGAAGATCGCCTCGGTGCTCAGGGCGGAGTTGACGCAGTTTGAGCGCTGGGTGCTGCTTCAGATTGTCGATCAGGCGTGGAAGGACCACCTTTACGCTATGGATCAGGTCAAGGAGGCGATCGGATTCCGTTCGTTCAGTCAGCGCGATCCGCGCATCGAGTTCAAGCGCGAGGCGGGTCAACTGTTCGAGAACATGCAAAAGTCGATCCGCGAGAAGGTGACGGATTTGATCTTCAAGGCGAAGCTGTCGCCGGCGCCTCCGCCGGGAGCGCAAGGGGCGCCGCAGGGCGTTGGGGTTCGGCCCGGGCCCGGCGGGCCGGTTCGTCGTTCTGCCCAGCCTGCGATCGCGGCTGCCGCGGCCGCGGCGACGGCGGCGGGAACCCTAGCCCAGCGCCGCGATCTGGAAACGGCGGGTCGGGCGGGGATGCCCGGCGGCGCCGCCCGCAAGCGCCAGCCGGTGCGCCGCAACCCCACGGTTGTCGGCCGGAACGAGCCGTGCCCCTGTGGCTCCGGCAAAAAGTACAAGCGATGCTGCGGAAAACGGACGTGAATAAGAAGGCATCAAGGCATCAAGGAAACAGGGCATGAGGCAATAAGGGGGAAAGCGCCGTTTAGCCGCGAGCCGCAGGCGAGCGTTTCGGGGGAAGGCATCGAGGCATCAAGTGCGTTCTACGCCAATCGGGATGAACTGCGCGACGAGCTTCCATGCGAAGAGTGCGGCAAGGGCAACCGCGGCCAGCCAGGCGCGATCGTGTAGAAAGCCAAATTCGTACAGGGGCAAGGCGGCGGCTACGACAACAAGATAGATCGTGACGTTCGCGCGCGTCGGCGACAGTGTCTTGCCGGGCCCGATGAAGAGCAGCACATACGCGGGGAACACCAAGCCGAAGAAGACGAGTAGTCGCAGGTACATCTCCTGGCCGACCACGGAGTTCCGATCCAAGAGGTGAATGGAAGACGAAAGCGCTGCGACGAGCAGGCCTACGAGCACAATTCCCGTGATGATCGATCGGGGGCGTTTGGGTGTCGTCGTGCGGATTTCGCGCAGGTGGGCGGCGACCGTGAACACGGATTGTGTGATGATGTGGCCGGCAACCAACGGCATCAGCGCCGTCTGGAAGGCATATGCACACGTGAAGACGAGGATCATCGCAAACGTCAGCCCGAAGATGGCGAACACGTGGCGACTCGGCGCCTCGCCCCGAGCGCGATGGAACGTGAGATCCAGATAGGGACACAGGCCGAAGCCGAAGGCGAAGATCGGCGCCAGCCAAACGAGTTGTCGAAGCGAGGTTTGTCCGGACCACGTGATGTCGCTGAGAGAGCCAACGCCCAACTGCGCAAATCCCGCGAGCGAGAACGCGAAGGTCAGCATGGCCAGGGCCGGCCAGAGCCTTGTCGGCAGACGACTCAGGCCAATCGCCGCGGCCATCACAACGACGGCGAGAACGAGTCCGAAGTGGTCACCCAGTGCTTGCGGTACATCGTTCGGAACCGACCAGACGAACGCTGCGGCTGCGAACGGAAGAAAGAACATGTGGTACACGACGACGACGAACGAGAACGATCGCATTGCTGTGCCGTGCCTCTGCACGAGTTGTTGACTTGTGGCTCGCTTGAGCACGTAGCCGAACGCTGCGCAGCCAACCACGTTGGGAATCGCGAAGGCGATAAATCCCCACCAGCCGAACTGTCGCAGCAAGATGATCGGCAGGTACATGCCGATGCACCAGGTCCAACTGCACGCGCAGAACAGACCCCAACTGAGCGTTGACAGGGCCTGGCGAGGGTTCACTTTTTCTTGCGGCGCGCGGCACGCGCTTGCAGCAATGATTTGGGCGTGCAATGGAAGGTAATCAGGCACCGTCCGACCCGCGCTTCCTTGCCACGCTTCTTCAGTTGCTGGCGAATCTCGAGCTCCAGGTCGATATTGAACTCGCCGCCGGCCGCGAGCTGCTCTTGAAGGTCGTCGGTCTGGCCGATCTCATAAACGGCTGGGCCCCGGCACGGTCGGAGGAACTGATAGCGCATCTCCTTGCAGACGACGATGTAGTCGCTGCCGCACTCGGCAAACAAATACATCCCGGCTGCCACTTCCGAATTGCCCAGCAGCGCGGCGCCGGCCATGGCGTTGTACCAGTTTCGATTGATCCGCTTAAACGGCAGCACGGCCGTGAAGCGCTTCGAACCCAACCGCTTCATGGTGATGCCTGAACGAAAGGCGTATGGCAGCCAAATGAGTGAGCACACCTTCTGCCAGAACTTGTTCCGGGTGCTGAGTCGGCTGATGAACGCCTCGACCCGCTGCATATACCGGCGGTCCGCGCGCGAGATCGGGGCCAGTCCCGGGGCGGAGCCGGATGGTTTGCTGACTGATTGATCGAGCTTGGCGGTGGTCACGAGGGGGGCCTTTGAGCCAAGGAATCTGCATCGGGGCCGACGTGCGGCGGACGAACTCGACAGCTATGCTAGACCGTCGGCGTGGATTGTGCCAGCCGGTGACAGGGCGGGTCGCTGAGTCTCGCTTGGGGCCGCCACGGTATTCGATCAGGGGCCGCGTTGCTCCGTAGGTCGTGTCTGGCACCACATTTACGGCATTGGGCAATGATCAACCCAAGGATCGGCGTGTGCAGTTGGAGCTTGAGGCCCGCTCGTCCCCCGGAGCTGGTCCGTGCGCTTCGCCGGGTCGGGATTGGCTCGGTGCAATTGGCGCTTGGGCCTGTCATCCAAGAGCCCACCGTATGGGGTTCGGCCATCGGTGAACTACGACGC
>JADFGE010000108.1 GCA_022567855.1 Planctomycetota bacterium
TGATCGTGCGGACAGGACAACGATGTCCTGTCGCAGTCTATTCGTCGAGGCCGATCGGTCGCTGGGCCTGGTGTGGATGGTCGGGTCCGGCGTAGACCTTGAGCTTGGCGAGCATCTTTCGACCCAGCTTGCTCTTGGGCAGCATCCGGCGGACGGAGTTCTCGAGCACCACCTGGGGCCGGCGCTTCAGCAGCGAGCCGTAGGTCTCAGCCTTGAGCCCGCCTGGGTAGCCGCTGTACCGCATTCTGGTCTTCTGCTCGGCTTTGCGACCGGTGAGGACGATCTTCTGGGCGTTGGTGACGATCACAAAATCGCCACAGTCCACATGCGGGGTGTACTGCGGGCGGTGCTTGCCCATGAGGATGGTGGCGATCCGTACGGACAGCCGGCCGAGAATCTGACCCTCAGCATCCACTTGCCGCCACACCGGGGTGACGTCTCCAGCCTTGGCAAAATAGGTCTGGCGAGGCATCGCAGTTCCCTAATATCCATAAAGGAGCGACCCTCGGACCGGCCAAGGAGTCGCTAGCCCCTCAGCGTAGCCGCCCACATGGGCGTGTCAAGCGTTATGGCTGACGACGCCGATCTCTGACGTACTCGAATCATCGACTAAACCAGCGGGAAATGCCCGACGTCTGCCGCCTCGGCTATGGCGGGCCCGGTGCGATAAGCTACGGCGTCTGTCCGAACCAAGCTTGCTTTACCCCCTGAGCGTGAATCCTGATGGATCCCCCTTTTCAGCCGCAGTCAGGCGATTCGCTCCAGCCAGGCGAGGATTGGCCGACGCCGAACACACCGCGTCGAGGCCATGCGATCATCGCGTGGATCGGCATCGTCCTCGCTTGCGTTGTGGCCGTGTTGATGCATCGGATCGCCCCTGACACGGTGTCGGCGGACGATGAAGACGATCCGATCGGCCTCGTGCAAGCCAGGTACATAGTCGCGTCGGGCCAATGGCTCAAGGCCGACCGCGAAGCGCTGGACAAGCTCTACGAACAGTCTCAACGGCTGATGAACGTCGGATCGGTCGGCCAACGCCAACGATTCGTGATCCTTGCGGCGGAGTTCGCCGGGGCAGAGGAGGCAGGACGCGTATTGCGGGAGCTTGACGCAGACCTGGCCGACCCGCCCCTCGGCGATCCGCCGGAGCTGACCGAAGCTCAGGCCGACGTCCAGACTCTGCTTCACGCGCTGTACGGTGCGGACGAGCGCGGCGATGAGCATGACGTGGCGCCGATTCGGCTGACCGATGATCAGCGGGAGCTGCTCGTACAGCACCTTGGATGGTTCGGCCGGCTGGCGCTTGCGCCGCCCGAAGCCCAGGAGCAGGCTGATCGGAAAGCGGTGCTCGCGCCCGCGTGGAGAGTTTTGTTGCTGCTGCTTGTCGTGGTGGTGCTCGGCGTGCTTGCTGGGTTTGCCGGTTTCATCGGTCTGGTGGTGACGGGTGTCCTGACGATTGTGGGCACGGTGCGGTCGGGACTTGTCGCCGGCGCCGGACCACACGCAATCTATGCCGAAACATTCGCCATCTGGATGTTCGTTTTCTTCGGGTTGCAAGTGGCGGCGGGTTTCGTCGTGACGGCTTCGGGGATGCAGGCCCACCAGTTGGCGATCGCAGCCGGTGCCTTCTTCGTCTCGCTGGGCGTGCTCCTGTGGCCCGTGCTGCGCGGTATCCCGTGGCGACAGGTCAGGACCGACATCGGTTGGACGCTTGGCCGCCGACCGGTGCTCGAACCGGCGTTCGGCGTCGCCGGCTACGCGATGACCCTCCCGCTGTTGGTCGTCGGTCTGGTGTTCGTGATCGTCCTTATGATGATTCAAACCGCACTCGCTGGACCTGTGCCGACGTTTGCGCCTATGGGCGGTCCAGCGCACCCGATCATTACCGACCTAGCGCAGGGACATTGGTGGGCGAAAGCTCAGGTGCTGTTCATGGCCGTCGTCGCCGCCCCGATTGTCGAAGAGACGATGTTCCGCGGCGTCCTGTACCGGCATCTTCGCGATGCCAGTGCTCGTATGGGGATCGTCTTGAGCATCGGGCTCAGCACGTTCATCAACACCTTCGTGTTCGCGGTCATTCATCCTCAAGGATGGGTGGCCATGCCGGCGCTGATGGCGTTGGCGTGCGGATTCACCCTCATGAGAGAATGGCGGGGCACCGTCGTCCCCTCGATGATCATGCATGCCATCAACAACGCTGTGGTGATGACGTTCTTTATGCTCCTGATCGCGGACTAGGCTCTGGCCGCAGACACTGGGCTTGCGGTGACCTCCCAATCGAATCGGGATTCCACCGACTTTTCGGAGACAACCGAGAGCACCGGGGCCGGCTCGTCAATCATAAACTCTTATGTATCAATATCTTACAGTCATTTACCACGACATTCGGGAATCGCAAACTCCCGCCTTGCTCTTTGGCCGGTGCTTAGCGCATAATGGTCGGTCCGGCGGAGCCGTGCTCATGACCAGGTTCACACACACCATCGTCGTCGCTCACGCCGTCATTCTCCTGGGAAGCGCCGCCGCGGTGGCGGATCAGAACACGGTCGGCTCAATCTCCTCACCTCACCTTACCGCGTCGCAAGACGCCGGCGCCGATCGCGCGGATGCCCGGGCGTTCTTCCAGTCGCTGGTCGATCGCTACCGTCGGCTGGTCGCGTATGAGGACGTTGCCGACGTGGTGCAGATCACCACCAGGCCCGGCGAGGAACCGCAGCGCGTCGAGACCCGCATCGCCGCTACCATCCAAGACAACAAGCTGCGCGTCGAAACGCCGGGGTCACAGGTGCGCGACGGCATCGGTCTGGACGTGCCCCTCAACACCAGCCCGGCTATGGATGCGTTCGTCCAGAAGTACAACCTCTGGATTGCGCCGCATATGGCCCTTCGTTTCACCGACGAACCACTTCAAGACTTCCGACTCGGCGTCGATGAAGGCTTCACGCCCACTAAGATCGAAACGGTGACCATCGATAACAACTCAATGGTCCATCTACAACTCACCAGTGGTGATGGGCTGAGTGAGGACTACACCGCCAGATTCGATCTGTACGTCAATCCCGAATCGATGCTCATCGAACGGATCGAAGGTGAGCAGCGGCTGCCCGATGGCGCCGATTATCGCACGACGCTCGACATTACGCCGATCAGGGCCGACGAGAGCCAAGTCATTCCCTCGGGCGATGCCGACATCGACCAAGAGTCGGCGGACAAGATGAGCCACGTTCCACCGGGCCGGTCTATCGCGTCGTTCGGCTAAGAAAGTGCTTCATAACCGGCGGATGCCTGGGGCGAGGCGTTGCGCTTCACAGCCGGGCCGGCCGGCGATCCATCGCGGGCGCGCTGTGCTCAGCCCCCGCCACCTGTCTATTGCCGTAGTATTTTCCTGTGGAGCGTGCCGCGAGCGGGGCCGGATACCGGAACGGCGAGGCGAAAGTGACACATGACCAAGACGCTACGACCGTTGACAATCCAGAAGATCCACCGCTGGGCCCGCGCCGAGTACAAGCACACCGGCCGCTGGCCGACCGCGGCCTCGGGGCGTGTGCGCGCGTCGGACGAGAAAATCACGTGGGCCGCGCTTGACACGGCCTTGATACTCGGTTTTCGCGGCCTGCGGGGCGGATCATCACTTTCCAAGACGCTCAACAAGATCCGACCGCGCCGCAGATCGGCGAAGTACTCACGGTTGACGATCAAACAAATCCTTGCCTGGGCTGACACCCATTACGAACACTATCGTCGTTGGCCCACGTCGCGATCAGGTCCGGTGCGCGGTGCTCATGACGAACTGTGGCAAGCCGTCGACGGCGCCTTGCAAAAAGGCAGCCGGGGGTTAGCAGGTGGATCCTCACTCGCACGGGTGCTGGTGAACTACCGCTCCAAGCAGTGGGAAAGAAGCGGTCCTCGCCTGAGCGTTACGGAAATCCTCGACTGGGCTGACCGGCACTACAAACGCACCGGCACATGGCCGACACACAAAGACGGGCGGATCGTGGGCACAAAAGATCGAACGTGGAATTCGATTGACAAGGCGTTGAGTCGTGACAACTTCGGGCCGCGCGGTGCCCTTACGCTTGCCAGGCTGCTCGCCAAACATCGCAACCGGCGGAACTTGGGCGACCTGCCAAGGCTCACCTTCAAACAGATTCTGAAATGGGCGGACACCCATTTTCGCCGCACCGGTGAATGGCCCAAGCAATCTTCAGGCCCGCTTCTGAATTCGCCGGGCGACAACTGGCGGGCCATCGACATGGCCATGCGCCTGGGAAATCGAGGTCTGCCCGGCGATTCATCGATTGCGATGCTCTTGGCCAAGCGTCGTCGTAAACCCAATCTCGCCGACCAATCAAGGCTGACGCTGAAGAAAGTTCTCGCGTGGGCGGACGCTCATTACCGCCGTACCGGCAAATGGCCCACGCGCTTCTGCGGCCCGGTGCGCGGGAAGCGCGGCGAGACGTGGTCGGGGATCAGCGAAGCGCTCCGCTACGGTCGGCGGGGACTGCCAGGCGGCATTACGCTTGCCAAACGACTCGCTCGGCATCGTCGAGCGCCGTATCGGGCCAAACGAAGCCGGCTGACCGTCAAACAGATTTGCCAATGGGCCGAGAACCACTATTGGCGAACCGGGCGCTGGCCGAGCCACGCCTCCGGACGAGTTCGCGGTGTGCGCGGCGAAACCTGGCTCGCGATCGACAGCGCCTTGCGCGAAGGGTTCCGCGGCATGCCCGGTAACAGCTCGCTGGCAAAGTTCCTCGACAAACACTTCGCGTCGTGAAGCCGGCAATGCTCATGCACGCCCGAGTGGTAGCGAATCGCAAGAAATGATTGCGGCCACGAATCACGCCGCGCGGGAATCTCAGCCACTTGGCGCCGTGCATGCCCAGGAGGCCCCGTACGTCCAGCATATAGGCCACATCCTCTGTCTTTCAGTGACAATACATCTAGAAACGACTCCCGACCCCGTTTATGGGATGTCGGGGTGATAATGGGCTTGGATCGTCGTCGCCTGCCTGGCAAGCTGGATCATCTGACGACCAACCGGAGGAAGATCCGGGTCCGCAGGAATGTTTGTGGCGATGAAGAATGCGGGCTAGCGGATCGACAGCGTCGGTTGGACGAACTTGCCGGACATGGTGGCGATCGAGATCTGTGCGGCGAGGTTCTTGCAGAGCCGATCAAGCTCCTCGGCAAGTTCCTCGTTGACCTGCCAGTTCTTCAGCGGCTGGCCGTTGTCGCAATTGGCGCGCAGCTCCATGTGGATCGGCACGGCCCCGAGGAAGGGCAGGCCCATTTCCTGGGCGAGCATCTCCGCGCCGCCTCGGCCGAAGATGTCGTAGGTCTTGCCGTCGTCGCCGACAAAGTAGCTCATGTTCTCAACGATTCCCAGCATTTCCACGCCGAGCTGCTGGAACATCTTGACGGCTCGACGCGCGTCGTCCCGCGCAACCTTCTGCGGCGTGCAGACGACAACCGCCCCCGTCAACGGCAACAGTTGAGTCAGCGTCAACGGGACATCGCCCGTGCCCGGCGGCAAATCCACGATCAGATAGTCCAACTCGCCCCAATCCGTCTGCGTCGCGAGCTGTTTGAATGCGCCATGCGCCATCGGGCCGCGCCAGATCAGCGGCTTGTCCGGCGGCACCAGCTTGCCGATGGTCATCGCCTTGATCCCGTGCACTTCAAAGGGCAGGAGCGTATTGCCGCGGGTTTTGGCCTGGATGTCGTCGAGTCCGAGCATGGTCGTGAGCGACGGGCCATAGATATCGCCATCGAGCAAGCCGGTCTCTGCGCCGAGTTTTGCCAACCCGACGGCGAGCGCGACCGCGATGGTTGACTTGCCCACCCCGCCTTTACCCGCGCCGACGGCAATGACATGCTTCACATCCGGCAGCGGATTGCCGTTATCCCGAGTTCGCTGGTTGGGGCTGCGGACATCGGCGGAGAACTCCACGGTAATCTCGCCGACCGGCTCTCCAAGCTCTTCACCCTTGCTTCGGACGGCCTGCACAATGTCGTCGCGGATCTTGTCCTTCAGCGGACAGGCCGGCGTGGTCAGTTCGATGTGGATTGTGACGTCCTCGCCGTCCACGCGAACGTCCTTGACCATGTTCAACGTCACGAGGTCTTTGTGAAGGTCCGGGTCCTTGACGGTTCGCAGCGCGTCGCGCACGTGTTCGTTGGTCAGCGGCATCGAATTACCTCATTACCCCCATGCTCCCCAGGGAGGAACATCATACGCCCGTGCTTGAGCAATATGCGCCGGTTCGGGGCGTTGGACGATATAGTGGTGAATGAGTATGGGAGCTGGCTCTATGATGTACTACCAAACGGTTTGGATTGTGTTGCTCGCCCTGAACGGTTCCGCCGCCCTCGCCCAGACGACGCAACCGGCCGGGTCGGCCAAGGAGGGGGCGGCTGAGCAAACCCCCTCCAAAGACCTCCTCGCCGGGCCGAAGGTGGATGACGAAGCGGCCCGCGAGACTGATCCGCAGTTCGGCGGCGCGGGGCGTGATCGGGACCGGATCTCGGCGCCGCCTCGACAATGGTTCGGACTATTGAGAAAGTTGGACGTCGACGAGGATAAGGCCCTCGAAGTCCGCCGGCTCGTTCAGTCTTACCAAGAGGCAGTCCGCGCCCATCAGCAAGCCAACGGTCAGCGGTTGCGGGAGTTGCAAGGTCAGGTCCGCGAAGCCCGCGGGGCCGGGAGGGACGTTCCGGTCGAGGTGCGCCTTGAGTTGAGGAAGCTGCGCTCTCTCGCTCCCAAGCCCGCTGCGTATCAGGCGAAGATTTGGAGCCTACTGACCGAATCACAGCAGGAGACGATGCGGGCTGGATTGGCCCAGATCCGTCAGCGCATCGCCGAGCGGCGGGCCGGGACCGAGCGGAACCCAGACACCCCGGCGATGAGCCGTGACCGCCCGCCGCGGTCCGACGCCATGTCACCACCGGATCTCGACGATCGTGCGCAGCGGCGCCTTCGGTTCCTCAGATCCCGTCAGTCACCACAGATCAGCCCCGGCCTTGTGAAGAATTGAAGGTGATTTCGAAACGCTCCCGCGTAACCCGGATGGGCCGCTGCCGACGAGCACGTCCGAGATGACGGTTGGGGCTTTGCGATGTGTGGCTCATCCATCCGAACGGTATCCTGGTAGATCCTTGCATCCTCATCGGTGTCGTTGCTGTGTTTGAGACACCGTCCAGAACTTTCGCCGTGTGATGAAGCTGACGGTCAGCGATCCCAAGATCGGTCGGTTATGAAAATTGTCCAGTACATGTGGAGGATAAAACTGGAAGATGGCGGTGTTGTCCGGGCCGTACTCGATCTGTGTCGGGCCCTGGCACATCGCGGGCATGACGTGACACTTCTGGCCGGCGATTCTTCAGATGTGCCTTCGGCCTGGCGCAGCGGCGGCGACGGCCTGCCTCGTGTTCACACCCTTCAAGGGCGATCCGGGCCGCTTCCGAGACTAACGCAGCCGGCAACGCTCGATGCGCGACGGATCATCCAACAAGCGGATGTCCTTCATCTGCATGTGCCGTGGGATCCAATCTGTATTCAACTGGGTCGGATGGCGCGCCAAGCAGGCGTCCCGTACCTTGTCGGCATCCATGGCATGTTGGACGACTGGTCGATGAAGCAAAAGTCGCTCAAGAAGCGTTTGTATCTCGCAATCAAGGGACGACGGTTCCTCGAACAGGCGGCCGCGGTCCACTGCACAGCTCAAGCCGAACGTGAACAGTCCAAAAAGTGGTACCCAAAGGGTCGCCCGGTTGTGTTGCCGCTCATCTTCGACCTTGAGGAGTACATTGACCTTCCCGGGCCGCAACTGGCGCGCCAAGCCTTCGCGTCGGTGATTCCCAGCACCGACGAGCCGGTTCTGTTGTTCCTGAGCCGACTGCATCCGAAGAAGCGGGTCGATCTGCTGATCGAAGCGGCCGGTGAGCTGCGCCGACGTGGTGTTTCGTTCAAGCTGCTCATCGCCGGCACCGGTGACGAGCCGTACGAAGCGCAGCTTCGGCAGCTTGTCAAGGAGCGCGCGCTGACGGAGCAGATCGCATTTGTCGGACAGCGGCACGTCGAACGGATCGGTCTTGAATGGTGTCACGATCTTGTCATGGTGGACTGGTTCGTCGGCGAGGAGTCGACCGCTGATGAGACCTTCGACGATACAGAGCAGTCGATACTCTCGATTTATCTGGCCGCAGGAGGCGGGCTCTTTGTAAGCGGTTCGGAAATCGGGTGGGACATTGACTTCAACGGTTCGGCGTCCGACCGAAACTTTTTCAACTTCACCCTCAAGTCCGGCTTCATCGGAAATGACGCCGCCGCCTACACCGTGAGCGCCGACCCCGGCGCCATCTTCGACGGCTTGGCGAACTTCGACTTCGATAACGGAACCTACGGAACCTACAACGTCGACCGGCCCGACTTGCTGGTGCCGTTCGACGGCGGTGTCTCCGCGCTAACCTACGTCGGCGGGCTCAACGGCACTGCCGCCGTCCAATACGACGGACTCTATCGTCTCGTCCTTTTCCCCTTCGGGT
>JADFGE010000109.1 GCA_022567855.1 Planctomycetota bacterium
GGGCCGGCAACAGGAATTGCACGACTCTCCCCGGTGCCCCAAGAAATCGCATCGGGCGGCGCTGTGCCCAGGCGGTCGCCGTTTCAAATGCAAGTTCCGTCCCATAAGCCGTAATCAGTCCGATCACTGGCTGCAGCCAGGATTGCTCGAACCCAAGCCAGGTATGCCCGAGGACGACAAGAATCGTGATCGCGACGGAGAACCGCACGAGAGCGCCGAGTCGTCGATCGCTTTTGCCCGCCATCGCCTATCACTCCGCAATGATCGTTTCGTGACCGATAAGGATGGTGTGCCTGCCGGGTCGCAGGGTGAGGTCACGGCGGTGAACACCGCGGCTGTCGCGCCAGCGGATTCGAACACCGAGAGGCGTTGCCGCCGGCAGGGGACCGAGGCCGAAATGAAGTTCCGGTGCCCGAACGCCGGAATGCCCGTTGCCTCCATCGACCTGGCCGATCAGCTGCCGGCTGCCGCCCTTGCCAGGAACGGTAACGACGACGGCGGCGCCGATCGCGGTCCACATCGGCAATGCGGCGATAGCGACCGGTGAGAGCAGCGTCGCGGCGGCAACGCATCCAAGCGCCCCGGCCAGCGCGCCGCACGCCATCCAGCGGGCGTCGACGCGAAGCCGTGGCGGCAAAAGGTTCGTGACGCGCTGAACGCTAATTCGAAGCGGCGCGGTTACATCGCCTTGGAAATCCAGCGGCGCACCAAGGAGTTTCCGCCATGAATCATGTTGATCGCGATAGAGCCCGCCGATCGCTCGGTGCAGCTGGGCCTGTTCTTTCACCGTCGGTGATGCCGGCCAGCGTCGATAGTGATCGAGAATCAGGTCGAACGCCGCTTCGACACGCCGCAGCGCGGGACTTTGAGGCGGCGCTCCAACAAGGTCCGCGAGCTTGGCGAGACTCGTTTGCGTCATATGATCCAGATCCACTTCGACGACGCGCTGCTCAGGCACGCCCGCTGCCGCCGCCAACGCGCGCCAATCTTCAACCCGAGTTCGCATCTGTTGGGCGTCCCCTCGAACGCGAAGCGCCTGACCGCCCGTAAGGACCAATCCAACGGGACAGCCGGCGGCGATCTGAACTTGTTTGACAAACGCGCTAATACCGCGATCAGGCGTAGTGGTCAGGGCGGTCACGATGACCATGATTTGCGGTTGGGTGGTGGATGCTTCCAGTTCATCCAGCACGCGACGCCGATCGTTGCGATCGTCAACGAATCCCAGGTCGTTCCAAGCAATGCCATTGACGGGCGGCGGCCACGTTGCCGGTGGGGTGTCGATCTCTAAACCCAGGACAGCGGGCGGACCAACATCGCGCTGGGTGCTGGGTGCCGAGGTGGACGAGACCGTCACCGGGGGCATCGAACGTGCTGCACGATCATGATCCACGATGCCCAGCGACGCCGAGGACGGCATCAACCGCGCGCGCAAACGCAGATAGCCCGGCTGTGAAGTATCCAACCGCCATCGAGCCTGCGCGCGACGCAGACGGTAGAGACACAACCCCAGCAACAAGAACCGCGGCGTCATTCCATAGATGACGAGACTTCCCACCAGCAGTCCGGACCACGCGTGCCGCGTCGCTTCGGTGCTGTCCGGTGGTAGCGCGCCATCGCTGTCAGCGATCTGTTGGGGTGAAGGTGTGGGGAAGCCGAGCTTTCCCGGCACCCAAGCGAGTGTTTGCGTCAGATGGGTATAGGTGTCGGCGGAGAGGATCGTCGTCTCCCAGACGAACCGGTAACGCTGCCCACCAAGCATGAGAACGATCAGCAGCAAACAAGCGACGTTGAAGGCGCCCCACAAGCCGTGGCTGATCGAACCAACCGTCCACCGACCGATGGGCCCGCGGCCAAAGACACCGGCGGTGGCGTGGATGGCCGCCGCGTTCACGGGCCCCTTATGCCAGCGACCGGCCAGGCGTCGCCCCAACGCTAACGCCACCCCACCTAGCGACACTCCCGACAGTCCAGCCGGGCTCTTGACCGTCAGCACGACCCATGCGAACAACAGCAGTGTCTGGATGCCAAGTAGCCCACCCAGCGCCCAGAAGACATTGACAGTTTGGTCGGCCAGGGCCGCCCGGGCCGCGCCGACCCCAGCCGCCCCGGCCAGCAACACGAGCACGGCGACAACCGTGGCCGCCGTACGATCGACGCGCCGAAGGGACGTTCGAAGCTCCCCGGCGATCGACAAGGCCCCGGCCCGCGCGACCAGGCGCTGCTCGAACCCTCCGCCGGACTCGATCGCCAACGCTTGGGCCTGTGGCTCGTCGATGGCGGCGGCGCCGTCCTGCTCCAATGCTCGGACGGACTCAGTGAGCAACCGATCGGCAAAGACAACCGGTGCGCCGGAACCACGGGCGGGACTGGTTTGGGAACGGCGGCTCATAGCCCCATAGTACGATCGGCCGCAGCGGTCAGGGCTGAGGCATGGACAGCGTGAATTGTTGGGAGACTATGAAGCGGGCTTTCAGGCGGGAGAATCGTCATCCGACTTTTGGGTGCTGACAACTTTCTCCGCCTCACCGGCCGAGCTGGCGGATTCCTCTTGCCGAGCGGAAGATTCCAGCGACTGCTTCGGCCAATCCTTCATTTGCTTGGTCGGCTTGGACGATTCGTCTTCTATATCGTCGTCGAGGCCCTTGATGCCGCGCTTGAACTCGACGATCCCCCGCCCCAAGCTCCGCCCAACCTCTGGGAGCCGCCGGCCGAAGATCAACAATCCCAGCACCAGCAGGACAATCCATTCATATCCGCCGGGCAGTCCAAACGCGAGCGAGCGCTCGCCAAGCAAGCCGAATGTCGTCATCGCATCGTCCTCTGAAGGAGCGGTCCTGCTCCTCGCTACGCCATTGTAGGGCACGATCGCGGCTGGTCACCTCTTCGGCCAAGACGCGGACCGATCTGGCGGATATTGCGTGATTTGAGGCAGTTTGGCAAAACCAAAGGACTTGGCGCGATCGTTTTCCCGGCGGCGTCATCTGCAATCGGTCCCCGGCGGCTGATAGGGGGCATGGCTGACCTTCGCGCCTACCGACCCCGTCGAGCCGGCCCGCCCAGACCGTTGCGATTGTCAATGACCCGCGGGAGGTTGATCCGATACTCGCCAATGGAGTCAGCGAGATTCGCAACTTCAGTCATCACAACCATCGTATTGAAGAAGGGTTGGTCCACATCATGATGCGCTTCAGAGCCGTGGTCGTTTGTGTCGTTCTTTGCACGTTGATCGGCTGCGCGACCAAGCAAGTCGCGCAGATGCCGGTGGAGCCCAAACCGGATTACGCCCGGGCGCTCTCAGATGGCGCGAGCGCCCTGAGCCTGATCACCGACCCCACGCGGCTGCCCGATCTGGCGGCGGCCTATGCCAACCATGACTCCACGCTGCTGGCCGCGATCGAGCAGAGCCTGGCATGGTTCGCGGCCCCCTCCAGCCGTCAGTTCTTTCCCTTCGAGCACGTCACGCACGAACAGGCACAGGCCAGCCTTCGCGCGCTGTACGATCTGCTGGCGAACTCGTACGACGAGCAAGCATTCGTCGCGGACCTCCATCGGATGTTCGATGTCTATGAATCGGTCGGGTACAACGGCCGGGGCATCGTGCTGTTCACCGGCTACTACGCGCCGACGTTCCGCGCCAGCCGAACCCGCACCAGCCGGTTCGCTTATCCGCTTTACAAGCGCCCGCCTGATCTCGTCACCGATCCGGTGACGGGGGAGCCGCGGGGGCGCAGACGCCTGGACGATTCGATCGGTTCATACTACACCAGACGGCAGATCGACCAGTCGCGGATGTTTGCGGGCAAGGAGCTTGTGTGGCTCCAAGATCCACTGTCAGCGTATATCGTCCACATCAATGGCTCGGCGAAACTTCGCCTTGCCGACGGCTCGCTGATGTACATCGGGTATGCGGGCAAGACCGATCGCCCCTACACGGGCCTGGGGCAGTCGATGCTCGACGAGGGTTTGCTGCGCACCGAGGAGCTGAGTCTGGCCGCGGTTCGGCGTGTGTATGAACAGAATCCGAAGATGGTCACCGAGCTGATCTACCGCAACGAGAACTACGTGTTCTTCACCGAATACGATGGCGACACGTGGCCGGCGGGATCACTGGGCGTGCCGGTGACGGCCCAGCGCACGTTGGCGACCGACAAGAAGGTCTATCCGCGGGGCGGTCTGGTGCTGGTCGATACCAAAGCGGTGACGTTCAGTGAAGGGCAGCGCGACTTTCTTCAGTTCATGCTCGATCAAGATACGGGCGGCGCGATCCAGGCTCCCGGCCGAGCGGACATCTTCATGGGCGTCGGCGCCAGCGCCGAGATTCTCGCCGGCGGCCAGTACGCCGAAGGTCGGTTGTATTACTTCTTCCTCAAGCCGCAGTACGTGCAGGAGTACGTGTCGCCTCGCGTTGTCAGCGCCCCGCGATGAGGTGCAACAAACGGCAGGGCCAGGCCGTGCCCTACGACGGCCTGTACATAACGTAGGGCAGGCCTTGGGCCTGCCTGAACAACTGAAGGCGCAAATCCCTAGCCGCCGATCTTTCGTTGTATCGCCTCCGCTTGCTGATGGAGCCCCGCTTCTTGCAAGCGCTGCGCGTACATCTTCCCCACGCGATAGAAATTACTTTGGCGAAAGAACGGTCCGGCCATGTCCTTGGGCTTGTTGATGCTATTGAACGCCCGGTCGTAGAGCATCAGGATCATGCGCCCCTGACTGGCCGTGCGCAGAATCTTCTCGGCTCGCCGCAGCGCCGTCACAACAAACGGCCCGGCATTGGCGTAACGCAAGATGACATCCTCATAGCACGCACCCGCTTTGGTTGGCTCACCCGCGTTCTGCCACATCCGCCCCTGGGCCAGGCGCACTTCCGCCGCAAGATCATGACGATCTGCAAACAGCGCGAACGCCTTGTTCCACATCGCGTTCTGCTCTGTCGTATCGTCGATGCTCTCGATCATCGGCCGAAGGATCGTCAGATAGAAGTCCGGATAGTGCGACCCGCACAGTCGATGAAGCACGGCCGACCAGTGTTTCTTTTGCGTGAGCGTCAGATGCCCGTTCTCGGCGAGGTCGCGGACAACCATCCAGGCCGGGGCATGACCGGGCGAGATGCGCAGCGCGGTTTCGATCAAATCAAGGATCGTCTCGACGTCAAGGTCATCGACGACTCGCGCCGGTCTCGGCGCATCTTCAACAAAACCGCCGGTTGGTTCGGCGATCGCCTGCGAACCGCTCAAGAGGCGCAACGCGGCGTCGGTGAACGCGGCCGCCGCCTGTCGATCGGCGCGCGAGGTTCGAGCCAACTCCGCCAGGAGCGAAATGAAACTGTCGGGGATGCGGCGACGAATCTGTGGATCGAGAACGTTGCCGCGCACGCCTTGATACTCAGCGTAGCGCCCCATGTCGAAGTTCCACCAGGCGTTTGCGCCGCGCGCCTGGAGGAACCCGACCCATGCGTGACTAACCGTGCTGGCGCGACCCGAGGCGTAGGCGGTCGGTACGCCAATCGACTTGCCCACCGACATCGCGTAGTACGCCTGATCCGCGCACACCCCGCCGTACCGAAGAATGTTCGGCAGGTTATAGCCGGCGAGGGTCACCTTCTTCGGCTGACCCCGGCGAAAGTGATCCAGGTCGTACTCAATATCGAAGAATCGAGCCCCCACCGCCGGATCGCCGGCATATCGACTCAACGCCCACGTCATCTCCGCCACGCTGGCCGTGGTATCGACCACATAGATCAACAGCTCGGCCGGGACGTCGCGAATGCCGAAGAGCATGCGCTTCTCGTTGGCGACGAAGTAGTCGAAGATTGCCAGGGCGTCGGGTGACTGTCCCACGTTCTCGTTCACGCGCCGCCGAAACGGATCCTCATGCACGACACAGATCGCCGCAACGAGATTCGCGTAGTCGTCAAGCCTATCCGCGCGGTGATTGCGCAGCTCATTCAACAAGGCGTAGACCTTGGCCGGATCGTCGTGATCGGGCTTGATGAGAAACGCCAGGGTGGTAGCCAGCGCAGCGTTGTCTTGCAAATACCTCAACAGCTCCACGCGAACCGCTTCGTCCGCCTGCTTCAATTGCCGAACCATTCGCAGCGCAAACGCCGCATCGCGAAACAGTTGCTTGTCCTTGCGATCGGCGGTCGCGATGACCTGATCGAATTGCCGTTGGAGCACCGCCTGGGCTTGCTCGAAGTTTCCGGATTGCTCAAGTGCAGCCAGCGTGACCGTGATCTGCCCCCGGATTTGAGCAGCCAAGTCATCGGCTGAAGCGCACCACGACCCAGCGGTCGTCATTGCGAACACCACAATGGCCAGACCTCGCGTGATGCATCTTCGCCTTGGAATCAGTGTGACGATCAACTCCGTCAATCTCCTACTCGGAATCCGCCTTGGTCGGCGCCGGGGGTGAGAAGTATTGGATACTAAACGTACTACCCTGTGCAGTGAAATACCCCTGATCAACATCCCAAACAAGGTAGCCATTCCCAGGCCACCGGCGATCGCGCAGCAAACTGCCCCGTCCTTTGAGAGCCTCAGCTTCAGCCTCCTTGCGGAACGCGGCTTCGTCCGCAATCAACCAGCCCTCACTCGCAATAGACCCGACAATCCAAGCGATCAGTGCGAAAACGGCAAACCGCCTCGCCATCGCCCAAGTGAATCGATAGGGATCAGGCTGAATCATGCGCGTACCACATTCTTGGCAAATATCACCGCCCGAGGGAGCGACCGGATAGCGGCAAGACGGGCACAGGCCGTTCCTAAAACGGCGTCGCTCCACCGTCCGGCTATAGACCTCGGGCAGATCAGATAAGGCAACCGCCGGCGCCAACGGAAGCAGCATCAGGAGCGCGAACAATGTCGAGAGGATCGCGGTGTTCAGATCAAACCCAAAGCCGTGCTGTTGTGTTCGTGCGAGCGAATACATGACCAAGACATGCCCCGCCATCAGCAGCACGAAAACAGTCCGGAAGATGTTGGTCCACGACACCGGCACAGCGAGGTATCCTATCCGGACGGATGAAACACGGTTCAAGTGAAGTTATACGACGTCCACCGCTCGTCAACGCGCTGTTTGATCTCGTCACACATCTCCATGTATGGCGGATAGTCCCGCACTCGTTGGTCATTGCGCTCGTCACCGGGCAACTTCTTCGTCGCATCGAACCCGATGCGATGATCGCGCGCGACCATATCTCGGCCGGGGTCGGTGTTCGCGCAGAAGTGAAAGAGCACTTGCTCCCAGTCTTGAACGTTGATCGAGTCGTTGACCGCGATAACAAAATCAGCGTCACATGCTTGCCACACCGTCTCAATCGCCGAGACTCCCTGTCCCGGCAGCGTCTTGCTGAGCGCAACAAAGACGCATCGCCCGCGACCGAACGGCGGCGCAGCGGCGTCGATGATATCGGCCCGTCCGATGACTTTGTTCAAATCCATAGCGAGCTGTGACGAATCACGCCGGCGCGATCCGCCCCCCACGGGCACGCCGCGCACTTCTTCTCCGGGCCAGGCGCGTGTGGCATCGATCCCGAGCTTGTGGCCAGCCCCCAACCGCGGCGCGGCATGATCCAGAATATCCAGCGGGCCGTTGACCAACTCGAGGTCGCGCTTGAAGTCGCAGTGGTCAAAGATCGCGCCAAGCACCGCCGATTCATCATGCACGTTCACATCATCGTCAACGACAATGACGAACTTCGTCCAGGACATTTGCCCGGCCCCCCACACCGCGTGCATGACACGCCGAGCCTGCAGCGGATACGCCTTGGTGATCTTGATGAACGCGCAATTGTGGAAGCAGCCGAACCGCGGCAGATGGTAATCCGCGATATCGGGAATGATCATTTTCAGCAGGGGCAGGAAGATGCGCTCCGTCGCTTTGGCGAGGTAGTAATCTTCTTGGGGCGGCGGCCCGACGACGGTGGCGGGAAAGACGGCATCGCGGCGATGGGTGACGGCGGTGACGTCCATAATCGGATACCGGTCCGGCATGGAGTAGTAACCGGTGTGATCGCCGAACGGCCCTTCGAGGATCGCGCCGGGCCCAAGCGGTTCGCCGTGTCGCGGGTCGTACCCGATGTCGCCGCACGCGGTGCTCACATACCCTTCGATTACAATCTCGCTGTTGGCCGGCACCCATAGCGGTACGGTCTGAGCGCGAACCAGCGGAATACCGCGGCCGTTGAGGAACCCCGCCATCAACAGTTCGCTCATACCAGGTGGTAACGGCGCGGTCGCTGCATACGGCAGCACCGATTCGCCGCCGAAGCAGATGGCGATCGGCATGGGCTTGCCCTTTCGCTTCCACGACCGCCAGTGCGCCGCCCCATCGTGATGCACGTGCCAGTGCATGCCGAGGTGCGTTGCATCCAGCAGCGGCGCACGATACATACCGATGTTGTGACTCGCCGGCTTGGCGACGCCCTCATCATCCGCGTGGATCGTGTGCCTGCCCGCGATGGTGACGTAGCGCCCTTCGCCCCCGGCCGTCCC
>JADFGE010000110.1 GCA_022567855.1 Planctomycetota bacterium
GACGATGCCCTCCCCTATATGACAAACCAGTTCCGTCGTGAGCTGAGGCTCACTGACGGCGCCGCGGCCAAGCACCGATGTCTCGAACGGTTCATGACCAAACTCGTCGACCTCGGTTGGCACCACATGCCGGGCGTTCGCAAACGGCAGACGTCGGCTGACCTTTCCCACTGGCTCGGTGTTTCCATCGATGACATTGAGGGCGCTCTGCCGCGACAACGACGGTCATTCTCAACCACCGTTGCCACCGGCCCATCGACTGACGAACCGAGCGTTTCTCAAGAACCCGTTGCTGCCGTTGCCCCCGCCCGATACCGAGCCGAGCGCGACCTGCTCGCCCTGTTGATCCACAACCCGGGTTTACGCGCGCAGACGGTCACCGCGATAGACGGCGGGCCCGTCACCGTGACCAAGCGGTTCAATGCGGCTGCGTTCCACGACCCAGGCGTGCAGCGCGTCGCCGAAGCTGTGTTCGGTCGGCTTGAGAGTGATTCAGATTTCACCGTCCAGGACCTGATGGGCGAACTACAATCGCCTGATGACCGTCGCCTCGTGAGCGACCTTTACGAGCAGGCTCAAGTACACGCCGACCACACCGCGGAGACCAGCGCCGCCGAACGGTTGCAAGCCGCCTGCGCTGCTCTCAGCAAAGTCCAAGGCGACGAAAGCTATCGGGAGGACTTGGCCGCGTATCGTCGTGACATAAAAGACACCGCCGATGCGGACGCTCTTCGCGAGCAGATCAACAAGCGACGTAGACAAGGAGACCTCCCCGCGGCGATGCCGTTGAGAGTACGTTCATAATTCCCTAGACGATCGAGTTTCGTATTGAAATATTTTCTTGAAGAATTGAGATCGATGGAGCAAAAGCAGTGATTCAGGTACTTCCGCAAATGCATCCGACCCTGCGTGAACTCATCCAGATCAGCGCCAAGCGCAAGTGGATCAGCTACGAAGAGCTGAACACGGCCCTTCCGGATGAGATGGTCGATCCGGAAAAGCTCGACGAGCTGATGGTCGTCATCGAGAGCCTCGGCGTGCGCTTCATCGATGAGTATGAAGTCCGCCGATGCAAGTACGAGCCGTTCCAGGCGCCGTTGCAGACGAATCTCAAGTTCAAGCGGGACGACCCGAAACGGGGCAGGGCCGCCCCCAAGGTCCGCATCGAGGCAGAAGAGCCCCGGGACGAGGAGCAGAGGCCGGGGTTCGGCGACGCCGAGCCGCACGTGCCGGAGGAGTTGCTCGACGAAGCGGAGGCCCGGGCGGTTATCGAGGAGGCGATCGCCGACAGCGGATCGAAACGCATCGACGATCCGATCCGCATGTACCTCACGCAGATGGGGACAATTCCGCTGCTGACGCGTGAACAGGAAATCAGGCTGGCCAAGAAGATCGAAACGACGCGGATGATGTTCCGACGGCGCGTCCTGGAATCGGACTACGCCTCGTCCCAAGCGGTTGACATCCTTCACCAAGTCCACGAGGGAAGTCTGCCCTTCGACCGAACCATGCGAATCTCCACGGCCGAGGAAAACGCCAAGGACAAGATTGCCTTGCGGATTCCCGTGAATCTCGCTACGGTCCGGCAATTGCTCGAGCTCAATCGCCGAGACTGGGACCGACTGGCCGCCGAAGCGCCGGCGGCGGCAACGAACCAGCGCCGACGAGACGCGATGACGGCCCGCCGGCGCAAGATCGCCACGCTGCTCGAAGAATGCTGCCTGCGGACGGGAAGAATCCAGCCTCTTTTCCGCAGGCTCCAGGGGCACAACAAGAAGATCAGACAGCTCAAACGCGATCTGCAGCGGGCCGAGAAGTATCCCGACAAGTACGATCCTGAAGATGTCTACGTGATGAGCGAGGAGATCGACGGCCTGCGCAGTCTCGTGCTCGAGACCGCCGAGGATCTTGAACAGCGCGTCAAGGACATCGAAACCGTCTTCAATGAGTACGAGCTCGCCAAGCGCGATCTCTCGGGCGGGAACCTTCGACTTGTCGTGTCGATCGCCAAGAAATATCGCAACCGCGGACTGCCGTTCCTGGACATCATTCAGGAAGGCAACACCGGGCTGATGCGGGCCGTGGACAAGTACGAATACAAACGGGGTTATAAGTTCTCAACCTATGCCACGTGGTGGATCCGCCAGGCGATTACCCGGGCCATCGCCGATCACGCCCGGACGATTCGCGTGCCCGTGCACATGATCGAGACGATGTCCAAGCTGCGGACGATCCAAAAGCACTTGCAGCAGGAGTTGGGCCGCGAACCCACGATCGGCGAACTGGCCGAGCGAGCCGAAATGGCCGTGGACGAGACCCGCCGCGTGATGAAGATCGCGCGACATCCCATTAGCCTTGATCGGCCGGTCGGTGAGTCCGAGGACTCGCAGTTCGGCGACTTCATCGAAGACGAACGACAAGAGGCCCCCGCCGACACCGCGACCAGCGAGATGCTGCGGGTTCGCATCCATGACGTGCTCAAAACCCTGACCTACCGTGAGCGCGAGATTCTTAAACTTCGGTACGGCATCGGTGACGGATATACCTATACGCTCGAAGAAGTCGGGCGAATCTTCAAGGTCACCCGCGAGCGCGTTCGGCAGGTCGAATCCAAAGCGATCCGCAAGTTGCAGCATCCGGTGCGCCGCCGGCGATTGGCGAGCTTTCTCTCGGGGCCAACCGAACCAACAACGTAAGAAGTTGCGTGCAGCCGCGCACTAGCGACATTCCTGCAGCGAGACGCAAATCGTCTCGCTGTTTTCTTTGTGCGACTGGCATGTTGTTTTTAGCGAACCGCAGCGCGCCGTAGAGCGAATAGGTAGGTAGACAGATTTCGCCGAAATGGGCGCCGGTCGGGGAGGCTCAAACAACGCCGGCCAGGCAATCGTCCGCCCACCGCCACTGGGGACGGTACTCGCCGGCCATTTGCTGGGCTTGATCCCCGACCGGGACAGCCCACCTTGGTGAATGCTCACACCATCGCGTGGTTGGTTTATCATCACCCGGCTATGCCGAGCGATGTGTTGCTGCTGTACGACGAGGCGATGCTGGCGCACGATCCGCACCCCGATCATCCCGAGCGGCCGGATCGGCTTCGTGCCGTTCGTGATGCGCTGCAGCAACAACCGCTGCCGGGAACGCGCTGGGGGGTTGGGCCGCCGGCCGAGCGCGAAGCGATCGCGCGCGTTCACAGCGCCGCGCATATCGATCGGATCGAGTCGCTTCGTGGCCAAACGGCGGCTCTGGACGTCGATACCGCCATCTCACCGGGAAGTGTTGAGGCGGCGCATCTCGCGGCGGGAGCGGCGATCGAGGCGGTGACCGCGGTGGCGGATGGCCGTGCTGCCCGCGCGTTCGCCTTGGTTCGACCGCCGGGACATCACGCCGAGCACGACCGCGCGATGGGGTTCTGCCTGTTCAACAACATCGCCATCGCCGCCGCCCATGCCCGAGCCAAACTTGGCTGCGAGCGCATCCTGATCGTGGATTGGGATGTCCACCACGGCAACGGTACGCAGCAGGCGTTCTACCGCGATTCGAACGTCTTGTTCTTCAGTACGCACCAATTTCCGTTCTATCCTGGAACCGGCGCCGTAGATGAAACCGGCGCGGACGATGGCATTGGGTACACGGTGAACGTCCCCCTCCCGCCGGGTCTGGGGGACGCTGCGTATGGCGCAATCTTCGCCCAGCTTCTCATTCCAATCGCCGATTCGTTCGCACCCGATCTGGTGTTGGTCTCAGCCGGCTTCGATTCGCATCGTAATGATCCGATCGGCGGCATGATGGTGACCGAGCAGGGGTTTGCCTCGCTCTGCGCGGTCGTTCGTGACATCGCTGATCGCCATGCGAACGGCCGGCTCGCGCTCATCCTCGAAGGCGGCTACGACCTGGCGGCGCTGGCGGGCAGTGTCCGCGCCTGTGTCGAGATTCTGGCGGGATCAGCCGCGCAGCCGCCGGATGACCGGTGCGACCCGCGATCGGACAAGGTCGTCGATCTCGTGCGTGGCGTTCACGCCGGTACTTGGCCGGTGTGATCCAGCGTGTTGCGAAGTCGTCCGCACGGACGTATCCTCCGCTGTCGAATCGCAGCAGACCCCACTAACAAGGAGATGGATGTGATGCGTCATGATCGAATTGTCAAAGGGACGGTGCTTTGTATGGCTGTTATGTTCGGACTCGCGATCGGCGGCTGCCAAAGTTCCGGGGGCCGTGTACAGCTCGGCTATGAGGTTTTCGCCGATCCACAACTGATGGACGTGGATGTACAAGAGATCCTTGACCAGGCCGAAGCCGCGGCGAAGACCGAGCAATCGCTGTTGCGCGTCGATGCCGCCGGAACAGTGCAGACCTGTCGAATGCACATGATCGTGGTGGATCGTTTTGGTCTCGTCATTGGTCGACGTTCCATGCCGGATGCCTGGGCGGGAAGTGTCTCGGTCGCTGAGTCCAAGGCCTTTACCGCGGTGGCGTTCAGTAGTGATGAAAACGCGCTGACCTCGCGCAGTATCGGCGCGCTCTCGCAGCCGGGCGGAGCGCTATGGAACATCGGCAATTCCAACCGGGAACATGGGATCATTGAGTTCCCCGGCGGCGTGCCGCTGTATCGAGACGGCAAGCTCATCGGCGCGATTGGCGTCAGCGGCGACGGCGTCGAGCAGGATGAGAACGTCGCCGAGGCCGGCGCTGTCGGTTTCGAGCCGATCGAAGCGATTCGCATCGACATCGTCACCAAAGGCGGCGTGGCGTATACGGATCGGCCGGGCGGCAAGTAGATGCGGCGGTCAACGAAGCGAGCCTGATTTCATAGCCGCGGATGCATATCCGCGGGCTCTTGCGTGAGGCTACCCAACCCGCGGGTATACACCCGCGGCTATCAATGTTGCGCCGCTCGCTCGCCCTCTAGCTGCGGGTGGTAACCCGCAGAGGCGTCGCCAGCGCCCATGGCCCAGGCATCACCGGCGAAGCGTGGATATGATGCGACGGCCCGGACCCCCGGCCCCCCACGGCGTCGGCCACGTCGCACGCCAGCCGCTGCTTGCGGCCCGCACTCGGCCCAGAGTCTCGTTGCCAGCTACTCGATTCTCCAGATGCGCACTTTGAAGGCGCCGTAGTCGCGCTCGACGTGCTGATCCGAGTAGTGAAGTTTTTCCAGGCGATACCCGAGCTTGGTCTGCTTCTCGCTCTTCGGAATCACGAGCACCATGTAGGCCTCGGTCGCCGTGACGCGGCGGTCCCGCAGCCTCCGCACATCCTTTTCGATCGCACTGTCCATCACGGTGCCCTCGGCGCTCACGATCTTGATCTCGCCGACCATAGGCGGGTGTGCAACGGCAAACAGATCCGCGAATCCCTCATTCAGCACACCGGGGTGGTTCGTGAACAGGGTCATGTCGCGTCCGTGGCGTCCCTGCAGGAACATTTCCCCCTGCAGCCACCCCTCCCAACACCCGGCAGCGTCCAGCACAACGGCGAAGTGGTCCTTCACTTTCTCGAAGAACGCCAGGAACCACTGGAACCAGTCGACATGCTCGGGCACGAAAAGCCACTATAGCTACCCGCTGCGGTCCTTCTGGTCGCCGTCGACTTCGCAGCGCTTGGCGATGCCTGACGCCCGGTCGACTGCCCAAAATCTGCCCACTTGCTGGCGGCGGGGCACCCCCTTGTGGCGCACGCTGGCATTGACGATCGCACTGGTGTCCGCGAGAATGCGGTTTGTGACCGGGTGGGGTGGCGGAGCGGTTGAACGCGCCGGTCTTGAAAACCGGTATACCCTTCGGGGTATCGCGGGTTCGAATCCCGCCCCCACCGTTGGAAGAAGGCTGGGCGGCTTGAGAGAATGGGGTCACTTCTTCTTGGCGCTGCCCTTGCCAAGCCCCAGTGGAACGCGCCTCGGCTCTCCGGGGTGACGGGGATAGAGCTTGGGGGTCCGGCGCAGCTTCTGGACGATGACGATCGTTCCCGTCGGCGTGCGCACTGTGCCGAGAAGCTGGCAGTGAAGCAGATGCAGCGCCGGCTTCGCCCGGGTCAGTTCCTCGGACACTCTCTCGCCCTTTATGGCCAGGATGTGTCCTTCGATCTTGGCCAGCGGCGCGGCCAACTCCAACAAGACCGGCATCCGGCCCACGGCACGGGCGAGAACCACATCGTACTTTTCACGATGCAGCTCGCGATCTCGGCCGATCGTTTCAGCTCGCTCGTTTACAATGCTTACGTTCGTTAGATCAAGGGCGTCCGCGACCTCGCGCAGAAACTCAGCTTTCTTTCGCGTCGACTCCAAGAGTGTGAACTTCACCTGCGGCATGGTAATGGCCAACGGAACGCCCGGCAGCCCGCCGCCGGACCCGACGTCGATGACCGTCCCGGGCTTAACCGACGCCAGCAGCGGCAGCAGGGTCAGGCTATCGAAGATGTGTTTGCGCCACGCTTCGTTGGGATCGGTAATCGCGGTGAGGTTGAAGCGTGTATTGGCCTCAAGCAGCATCGACAGGTAACGGCCGAGCCGTGACAGATCGCCGGCATCGAAGACGAGACCGTACTCCTTGGCCGCAGCGAGGAAGGCCTCGGTCGGTTCGAGCGGTTCGGCGTTCACAAGCGCACGCCTTTAGAGGTCAGCATCATCCTGCTCGTTGAAATCGAAGGCCTCGCGGGCAAGATACCGCGGGCGGCGCATGCCGATGTTCAGCAGCAGGCCGACCATGATCCATGCCGTGACCAGGCTCGAGCCGCCGTAGCTGACGAAGGGCAACGTCATGCCGGTAATCGGCATGAGTCCGATCGTCATGCCGGTGTTGATCGTCATTTGGGCCAGGAATATGGCGACGATCCCCACGGGCACAAGGCGCGCAAAGGGATCCTTGGTCTGGGCAGCGACGAGCAACCCGCCCGCCCCGAGCACCAGGAACATGCTCCAGGTAGCCAGCGCGCCCAACAGCCCCCAACGACACGCGATCACGGCGAAGATCATATCGTTGTGGTTTTCGGGCAAGTGATTGAAGTGGATCAGCGCCGCCGCGTGCTGTTTGCCGACGCCGACGAGTTGGCCTGCGCCGGTGAGCGTCATCGAGCG
Source organism: Planctomycetota bacterium (assembly GCA_022567855.1). Classification (GTDB taxonomy): domain Bacteria; phylum Planctomycetota; class Phycisphaerae; order Phycisphaerales; family SM1A02; genus JADFNO01. Next base: position 7,070 of record JADFGE010000110.1, read on the forward strand.
CGCTCCCTGATAGCCGATGTCGTTCTCGTACTGCGGGTCACCGGTAACCTGGGCAACAAGGGCCTTGATGCGGCCCTTCTGATGCGGCGCCAGAAGCGGATACATCGCCGGTGCCAGCGACAAGCCCAGAAAAATCACGAGCGCGATGTGGCGCAGCTTGGCCCCGGCGGCGATCAGCAACGCAAAAAACGTGGGCAGGAAGAGCATGGCCGAGCCCAAGTCCGGCTCGACGAGAATCAACCCCATAGGCACAAACGTCAGCCCCAACGGCAACAGAAGACCGCGCAATCGGCGGTAGTTGCTGCGGAACCGGAGGTAGTTGGCCAAGGCCAGTACATAAGCGATCTTGGCGAGCTCCGACGGTTGGAAGTCCGTGACCACCAGCGAAATCCATCGCCGGGCGCCGTTGCGCTCGTGAACGATCACCTCCGGCACCCAGGGGATCAGGACGAAAATCAACATCGCCACCACGAGAAGGAGCAATGGGTAGCTGAAGCGCAACGCCCAACGGTAATGCGGGATGGCGACGGTCGCAGCCGCGACGAGCCCGACGAACACGTGCACCAAGTGCTTCATCGCATAGGCCGGCTCGGTCGTTGCGATCGTTACGAACCCGAGACAACTGAGGACGGCGGCGGCGCCGACACACACCCACCCCACGTTGAGAATGCTCACCGCGGGCCGATGCAGGGCTCGTGTCTTGGTGCGCAGACCTGAGCCTATCAGCGGATCTGAACGAGTTGGCGCGGCGAGGTGAGTCATGGTCCGGACGAAGGCAAATAACCGTGAAGTTGCAAAGCGTGGATGATCTGATTGGCGACGGGCCCGGCGGTTTTTCCGCCCGACCCGCCGTACTCCACAATCACCACGATGGCGTATTGAGGTTGCGGCGTTCCGCTCGTCTTGGGCCCGACGAGTCCCACGAACCACGCATGATCGAGATTCTCCAGCGGCAGGTCGGTCTCGTCGATTTGCCCATCAAAGTTGGTGTCGACGGCAATGGGCTCGTCAGATGAATTCACTTTGCCATCGCCGTTGGTGTCCACGGCCCGCCAAGGCGAAGCCTGGGCCGTGCCGGTCTTCGCCCACACCGTGACACCTTGAGCGTTGATGATCCGTTCGTTGAGTGCGCGAATTCGATACCCGGTGCCGTGGGGTTCCTGAACGGATTGGCGCAGCCCTTCCATGATCGTTTCGACCAGGTGTTGGTCAAGGTGCAGGTCGTCCAGCTCGGAGCGACGACTCGCCGACCGCTGCCCTTCATCGCGCAGCAACGTTGCGTCTCGAATCGCCCCGCCGCGGGCCAGCGTGGCGTATGCGTTGGCGGCCTGGACCGGCGTCCAAGTGATCGGCCCCTGCCCGATGCCCATAAAGATCGTG
>JADFGE010000111.1 GCA_022567855.1 Planctomycetota bacterium
ATCACCAACCCCGCCTGTGTCAGCAAAAGCTACCCGACATTCTGGCGCGATTTCGCAAAACTCTATCAATAGGCACTAGGCACTGGGCATTAGGCATTAGGCATTAGGCACTTGGCATTCGGGTTTAGGCGGTCGGCTCGACCCACCGGGAACCGCTCGCAACCGGTGCCACCGACAGCGCAGCGAAGCGGAGTCGTCGGTGTCTTATCGCATCGGAACCGAAGCACGCACCTGGTCCTGCGGCACGCACGACTCGAAGACTCGCTGTGCGTGGCACCCGCCCCCGGATACTCCCCCCGCGGCCGTTGACACCTCCCCTCGCTGTACCAACCGCCTCGGACCGACAATACTATCACCCCATGAGCGCCTTCTGGTTCTTCGCTCGACAGATGCTCCGCCGCCGCGCGATCGTCGCGTGGGCGTTTGTTTTTGCCGTCATCTCCGCAGGCGGGCTCGGCGTGGGACTGCTCAGCCTCGGGCCACTGCTCAAATCGATCCTTCAGGGCGATTCGCTGGTCGACCAGGCTGTCGCATATAACCAACAGGACCATTGGCTGACAATTCCGGCCGGCTTTATCGCCAAGCTCCCCACCGACCAGTTTCAGGGCGTGCTGCTGATCATCGGCCTCATTGCGTTCCTGACGGTCTTCGGCGGGATCGCTAACTTCATGCACCAGTTCATCAGCCAAACGCTGGCGACGACGACGATCGCGCGCATCCGCCGGGACGTGTTCCGCCATGTCGTTCATATGCCGCTGACCCGGGTCATTCAGCGCGGGCCGTCGGAGTTCATCGCGCGCATGATCCGCGATGCCGCTGAATTACAGCGCGGCTTGATCGCCTTGGTGAGCAAATCCGTGACGCATGTGCTCAAGGGGCTCGCTGCGTTTATTGCGGCATTGATCATCCATTGGCCGTTGACGCTGGCGGCGACAATCGCGGCCCCACTGATGGCGATCGTGCTGCGAAAACTCGGCAAGCGCATCCGTCGTGGAACACGCGGGGCACTTGAAGCGCAAGAAGGGTTACTGCGCGTGGCGACGGAAACGCTGCACGGCTTGCGCGCGGTCAAGGCGAACACCGGCGAACGACAAGTGGGAAACTGGTTTCATCGAATCAATAAGAAGGTCGTATCTGCGGAGTTGCGCGTGCGCACCGCGCGGGCGCTGACCGCACCGCTGTCTGAGACGCTCGCGGTGTTTGTCATTGGAGGGCTGGCGGTCGCGGCGGCCAAGCTGATCATTGATGGCAACCTGCCGATTGAAAAGTTCATTCTCGCGCTGGGCGCGCTTGCGGTTGCGGGGGCGTCGTTTCGACCACTCGCGGGATTGGTCAACGAAATGCATGCGGCCGCGGCGCCGGCTGAGCGCTTGGCCGATATCTTGGCCGAGCAGCGTGAAGCCCCGCGCGCGATGAAGATGCCGAAACTGCCGGCTCATCGTCGATCCATCGAACTTGACGCCGTGACGATGATCTACCCCGGGGCGGATCGACCCGCCCTTGAGAACGTGTCGCTCACGATCGAGCACGGCCAGCGGGTGGCGATCGTCGGCCCCAACGGCTCGGGCAAGACGACGCTGGTGAGTTTGATTCCGCGCCTGCTGCAACCCAAGGCCGGTCGAGTGCTCATTGACGGAATCGATATCAATTCGGTGAACCTCAGAAGCCTTCGGCGACAGATCGGCGTGGTGACGCAGGAGACGGTTCTGTTTCGTGGGACGATTGCTGAGAACATCGCCTTCGGCGCGGGCTTGGTGCGTCGGGAGCAGATCGTTGATGCTGCTCGTCGCGCTCATGCTGAGGAGTTCATACTTGAAATCCCCGGCGGGTACGAAGCCAACATCGCTGAGCAAGGCGCGTCGCTTTCCGGCGGGCAGCGTCAGCGGTTGGCCATTGCCCGGGCAATCCTGCGCAATCCAACGATTCTCATACTTGATGAGGCGACCAGTCAAATTGACGCGGAATCTGAGTCGCTGATCAACAAGGCGCTGGCGGAATTCTGTCAGGGGCGAACGTCGCTGCTCATTGCGCATCGACTTTCCACGGTGCTCAACGCCGATCGGATCATCGTGATGGACGCGGGACGTATCGTCGCTGAGGGCACACACGATGAACTGCTGACGACGTGTGATCTGTATCAACGCCTCACGCAGACACAACTCATCGGCTCGACTTAGCCTCACGCAGGAGAAGACTCACCGCAGAGGCGCTGAGAACGCAGAGGGAAAGCAGGGGTAAAACAAAGGGTGGATCATGTGCCGGAAATATGCTAATCCTGCGGCGAAAACGACAGTAACTACTGTTTCCTCTTAACCATGTTCCTTCTCTGCGACCTCTGCGCCTCGGCGGTGAATCTTCTCATCCGCCGGTGCGTTGGATGAGGGCGATGGCGGCGACGATGACGGCGAGGACAGACGCCGCAGCGCAGCCGGCCATGGCCAGCACCGTCCACCGCTGGGACCGCGCGACAAAATCACCAAGCCTCGTCTGGGCGTCTTCGCCGGATCGATCCAGCACGGAGAGCATGTCGATCGCCCCGCGAACATTGTCCGCGATCTCGACGAGACCCCGGTTGATGTTCTCCATGGCCTCGGCAATCTCGCGCACCGATCGCGTCGTAGCGTCGGTCTGCTGCTGGATGAGCCCGAGCACTTCGATCTGATGTTCTGACGACCCGCGGATTTGACCAAGCGCGGTATTGAGGCTGGCGTATTGCGACTTGGCGCTTTCCGATTGATCCGTAGCCAGCTCGACGAGCTGAGCGCTATGGCGGTTGAGGTTCCCCAGCGTCTCGAGCCCGCGGGGGACCTGCTCCTGAAGCTGAACAAGTTGCCGAACCTGCTCGGACTGCGTCTCCACGCGCTCGGTGATCTCGCGCAGTTGGGAGGCGACGTCGTCGTTGGATCGGCGCGGCGCAGGTGATGGTTTGGCCTTGGGGGATTTCGGCTCAGCCGTCTGCGCCGCCCTCGCGGGCTGAGCGGCATCAGGCGCGTCGACCGCCTCCGGGCTGGAGGCAAAGGCCCCAGCCTGACTCTGGGTGATGTCAACAACCACGGGCTGCTTCCTTCGTAGAAATAGGTTTTTCAGATCGGTCAGCAGTGACATGAGGTGGGCCCTTATTTTATCGCCACTGTCTCGCTGCCCGTAGGCCAATGTACGATCGACCACCCGCTCCGGTCAAGCGACGCGGCGCAGATGGACGCCAAAACCCATCCCAGCCGATCTGGCGGCATGTGAACGACCGATGGCGGCACTTGACGCCGGCGTAGGCAACCGAGTCCAATAGGCCGTTGGGGCAATGGGTCGGGGTCGTTGGCCGCCTGATCCGGGTTCCTGGCGCTACGATAGTCTCAGCAATTGATGAGGGCACATTTGATGCAAGACCAATCGACAAACCGTGGAAAATTGATGCTGCGAGCCCTGGCTGTGTGTGGGGTTCTTTTGGTGCTTGGCGTTGCGGGTCGATTATTGCCGCACGTCCCGAATTTCACGCCAGTCGCGGCGATTGCCTTGTTCGCAGGCTTCTTCCTTCGGCGAAGACTTGTCGCCGCCGCAATCCCCTTGGCCATCATGTTCGTCTCGGACGCGTTCCTGCCAGCCACATCGCTCGGTTTGAAGATCACGATGTATGTTGCGTTCCTGTTTCCGCTGCTGTTTGCACCGCTTTTGAGGAAGCGACTGAGCCCCGTTCGGATCGGGGGCAGCGCTTTGATAGCAGCGATATTCTTCTATCTCGTGACAAATTTTGCTGTTTGGCCGGGTTCAGCGTTTTACCCCCAAACGCTGGGCGGTTTGCTGGCGTGTTACGGAGCGGGCCTGCCATTCCTTGCTCAGAAGTTGCTCGGTGATCTGTTGTGGTCGGGCGCGATTTTCGGTACCTACGCGGTGATCAAGCAGTTGCAACTGCGCAATGTGCCGTTGGTGAACGCTTCGATTCGTGCCGGCTGGTAGGAAACGGCGGTCTGAACCCGACCGCCTCGAATTGACTGACTGATTGGTATCGAATGAAATTGGGTTGGATTATCTTTCTCCTCATCATCGCGGCGAACGTGATCGGTCCGATCCTGCAGAAGCGAAAAACGCAGTTAGGAAAGCAACGTCAGCAGGGCTCGACCCAACCTGGTCCCCCTGCACAGCGCATATCTGCATCAGGTTCCCCGTCGGTCAGTACCGGTTCCAGCCGGATGGAGCAGCTCATTGACCGCCGTCAGGCTCAATTGGAGGAGCTTCGTCAACGGCGCGAGCAGCGTCGTTCGGCCGCCAGCCCACAGGCCCGTATCGGCCCCGCCTCGACGCCTACAACCATGCCAGGCCCAACCCCGTTCCGTGCCCCGGCTCCACAACCAACGAGGCGCGTGACTCGTCCGACCACCGCTCAGCCACCAGCTTCTTTGCCATCGGCCGCGAGACAAGCTCGTCCTCAGCCACCCCAACGGCGCCGGGTCAGCGAAGGTCCCGCTGCGCAACCAGTTGAACGGAAACGACTTACGGGGCTGCGCGCTGAGCCCGCTGCATCCGCGCGGCCCACAGCGGCTCCCAAGCCCTTCTTGTCCCTTGATGCTCGAACCATCACCCCGCAGCTTTTGCGCCGCCTGGTCGTGCTCAAGGAGATTTTCGACCCGCCGATTGCCCTGCGAAATCGCGACATTTGGGACAGACCCGGCTAAGAACCCTGCGATTTCGCAGCAGATGGCGGCACGTTCGCCGCAGCGGTATACTGGCCGCTATGACCGATAAGACCAATATGGCGTTGCCCGGGCAACTGATCCAAGCGTGTGAACGCCGGCAACACCGCTTACGCCAGGCGATGACTGAGCACCCGATCGACGCGCTGCTCGTCTCCAACCCCAAAGACATCCATTACCTGACCGGCTTCGTTGGTCATGACAGCGTATTGATGGTGACCGACTCGGCGGCCGTCATCATCACCGATCCGCGGTACGACGAGTTCCTCGAACCCTGGCGGGGAACACAGGTGGCTGAAGTCGTGATGGGTACGCGCCATCGCTTGGAAGACTCCGTCGCCGCACAATGCAAGTCACGAGGCGTTTCCAGGCTGGGCATAGAGGCGGAGTGGCTGACGGTCTCGGCCCGCACAAAGGTCGCCGCCGCCCTGACCCAAGGGCAGGTGGTGGACACGGTCGGCTTGGTCGGCCGGTTGCGCTGGGTCAAGGACGAGCCGGAGCTTGCGGCCATCGAACGGGCCGGGTCGATTCAGTGTGATGCCCTGAACGCCGCGCTGTCGAGATTCGAGTACCCGATGACGGAGCGCGAGCTGTGCGCCGTCCTTGAGTATGAGATGAAAACCCGCGGCGCGAGCGGGCCGAGTTTCGACACGATGGTCTTGGCCGGGCCCAACAGCGCGATCATCCACGCCCTCACGGGTGAGACCCGGATCGACCAAGGCACGCTGTTGATCGATTGGGGCGCTGTGTTTGATGGCTATTGCTCGGACATGACCAGGACGTTCGCCGTCGGCGAGTTCCCCGAGAAAGTGCGTGAGATCTACGACATTGTTGCTGAAGCGCAGCAGGCAGGGATCGACGCCTGCCGACCCGGTCGGACGTGTGCCGAGGTTGACGCCGCGGCTCGCTCGATTATCCACAGGGCGGGGTACGGCGAGTACTTCGGCCATGGACTGGGGCACGGGCTCGGGCTGGACATCCACGAAGACCCATATTTCAACGAGTTGGCTACGGACATCGTGCTCGAGCCGGGCATGGTGATGACGGTCGAGCCGGGCATCTATCTGCCAGGCACCGGCGGGGTGCGCATCGAGGACGACGTGGTGATCACGCCCGACGGTTGCCGTGTACTGACCGACTTCCCCAAACACCCGGACGAGATGGTCATTGAGCCGGCGACGGCGACCAAGGGATCAACGCGATGATCGACATTCGCAAGCTCAAGGAGCTGGTGAAGCTGATGGTCGGCAACGACCTGACCGAGTTGGACCTTCGCGATTCCGAAGAGCAAGTGACACTTCGGCGTCACGGCGTGAATCAGCCCCCCCAGGTCATCGTCGGACCGGGGGCGCGGACCGCCAGGGCCGAGTCGGGTCCCGCCCAACCCGCCGCCGCCCCCACCGCTGCGGCTGGAGTTGAAGGCGTCGCCGTCACTGATGAGAACCTTCTCAAGATCGAAAGCCCAATGGTCGGGACGTTCTATACCGCCGCAAACCCCGAAGCGCCGCCCTTTGTCCGCGTTGGCGCTCAGGTTGAACCCGACACGGTCGTTTGTCTGATCGAGGCCATGAAGATCTTCAACGAGATCAAGGCGGAATGCACGGGCACCATCGAGAAGGTCCTGGTCGAATCTGCGGAATCGGTCGAGTTCGGCCAGGCGATGTTTCTGGTGAGGCCGAATTGAGTCTGCTCATGCGTTCGACCGCTGCGAAGGAACTCACATGTCGAATCGCTTCGATCTCTTTGCCCCGATGCCATCGGTGAAACGGCACGTTGCTCCGGTCGCCACGGCGGGTCAAGCCCGCCGGCGAAACACAGCCCTCAAGGTCTTCCCGAATGCCAAATGCCTAGTGCCTAATGCCTTCTTCTCCCCCTCGATCCCTTGATGCCTTGATGCGTTCCTAACCCATGTTCTCTCGAATCCTGATCGCCAACCGAGGAGAGATCGCGCTGCGCATCATCCGCGCAGCTCGCGAGCTGGGCATCGAGACGGTTTGCGTGTATTCGCAGGCGGATGCCGACGGACCGTGGCTGGCGTTCGCGGACGAAGCGGTCTGCATCGGTCCTGCCCCGGCCACGGACTCGTATCTGCGGATCGACCGAATCATCTCCGCCGCGGAGATCGCCAACGTCGACGCCATTCACCCCGGCTACGGTTTTCTGGCCGAGAACGCCCACTTCGCCGAAGTCTGCCGTGACTGTCACATCGAGTTCATCGGCCCCAGCCCGGAAGCGATGGGGCTTTTGGGTGACAAGCTGTCGTGTAGAAAGATGGCCAAGGAGGCGAAGACGCCGATCTTTCCCGGCTCCACGAAACCGATCGAATCGGATGACGAAGCGATCAAGCTCGCTCATAAGATCGGGTATCCGGTGATCGTCAAAGCGACGGCGGGCGGGGGCGGACGAGGGATGCGCATCGTCCACGATGAAGAGGCGCTGACCCCAGCCGTCGCGGCCGCGGGGCAAGAAGCGCAGGCCGCCTTCGGCAATGGGGCCGTGTATATCGAGAAATTCCTCGAAGAAGCCCGGCATGTCGAAATCCAGGTCCTCGGCGACAAACACGGCAACGCCATTCACTTCTTCGATCGCGACTGCACGACCCAACGCCGTCATCAAAAGCTGATCGAGGAAGCCCCGGCCCCGAACATTGACCCGAAGAAGCGAGACGCGGTGGCCCGTGCCGCGGCCGACCTGATCCGCCGCGCACAGTATGCCGGCGCCGCCACCGTCGAGTTCCTCATGGACCGCCAGCAGAACTTCTACATGCTGGAAGTGAATACGCGAATACAGGTCGAGCATCCCGTCACGGAGATGATCACCGGCATCGATCTGGTCAAGGAAATGATTCGGATCGCCGCGGGTGAGCCGTTGGCGTACAAGCAGCGCGACATCACCGTCCACGGCCATGCCATCGAATGTCGTATCAATGCTGAGGACCCGGATCGTGGGTTCATTCCCCAGCCTGGGTTGGTGACGGAATTCGCTGTCCCGGGCGGTCCGGGCGTCCGGGTGGATAGCCACGTGTGCGCCGGCTATCGGATTCCTTCACACTACGACTCAATGATCGGAAAACTCATCGTTCATGCGCCGACCCGCGACGCCGCAATCGCGAAGATGCGCGGCGCCCTGGACGAGTTCCGCGTCGGCCCGATCAAGACGACCATCCCGCTGCATCGGCGTCTGATGGACGAGCGCGAGTTCATCGACGCCCAATACCATGTGGGCTACCTGGAGCGGCTGCTCAAAACCAGCACGCCGAGTGCCGGCGACACGGATCCCGTCGCGTCCGCTGCGCCCAGCAACAAACCCTGATACGAAACACGAATCGACCTGCCAAGCGCACGCCGCGTCTTAAACTCAACGGGTGAAGGCGGATTCGGCGAGATCGATCGCTCAACTCAAACGGGTGCCACTGACAGCGTAGTCCCGGCGCGCCGGGAGAGTCGTCAGTGCGCTTGGAAGCAGCACGCACGACTCGAAGACTCGCTGTGCGTGGCACCCAGCGGAACAAGACAGTTCCTCAGCTACCAAAGGCGGATTCGGCGAGATCGATGGCTCGCCCCAAGCCGGCGGCCTTGTGTACGGTCTCGTCGAACTCGCGTTGGGGCACGGAATCGGCGACGATGAAGATCAAAATCGGGTGCCACTGACAGCGTAGTCCCGGCGCGCCGGGAGAGTCGTCAGTGCGCTTGGAAGCAGCACGCACGACTCGAAGACTCGCTGTGCGTGGCACCCAGCGGAACAAGACAGTTCC
>JADFGE010000112.1 GCA_022567855.1 Planctomycetota bacterium
GATTCGATTCCGGAGAGAGTGTCACCATTCCACGAGCCAATGTGGAGCTCATCGAAGGGTAGGTTGGCATGAATAGAGATCTATTAGTCTCGATCTTGGCATCGGTGCTAGCACTAGCTGGGATTGGTCAACAGGCAGCACTTGCACAGGGTGCACCGCCGGCCCCGCCAACGAATCTCACCGCAACCGATCACCCATGGGACAACGGCGAGGTACTCGACCTTCGATGGGATGCCCCTGCTGGCGGCAACCCGGACGGTGAGTATTTCATACTTCAGACGGTTGCTCAGGTCGGTGACCTAAGCGTCACACACGAATTTAAGATCATCGATTCAGCTCCGGGTGATGCGACCCAGCTCAAGGTTGAAGTCAAGCACCGCTTGACGCGCGCCACTGTTCGCCATCTCGGCGATCGAATAGATTTCGATGCCATTTTAGAGACGGGCAAATACAAATTTACCGTTGGCTATCTCTATCAAATCGTTTCAGTGAACGCAGATGGAGTTCGATCGACACCCGCTCAAACAGCAGAAATTACGTTCGCAACAATGCAGGTGTTTGCTTTATCCAGATTAGCGCTACTCGTCGTGACTTTGATCTTCTGCGGGGCTGTGATTTTCTGGATCAAGCGCGCTCGCAGTGGCAAACCGATCAACATTCGCAAAATCGCAGGCCTGGAAGCGGTCGATGAAGCGGTCGGACGAGCAACAGAAATGGGACGACCCATTCTGTATGTTCCCGGCATCCAGGACATCAACGAAATTCAAACGATCGCGTCCATGACTATTCTCTCGCACGTCTCGAAAACCGCAGCGGAATATGATGCCAAAGTTGAAGTGCCAACATCTAAATCATTGGTCATGACCACGGCTCGCGAGACCGTTCAGGCAGCCTTCCTTGCCGCTGGCAAACCTGATGCGTACAACCAAGATCTGATTTATTACGTCACTGATGAGCAGTTTGGTTACGTTGCGTATCTTCAAGGCATGATGGTTCGGGAAAAGCCCGCAGCTTGCTTCTATATGGGAGCGTTCTTTGCTGAGTCGCTCATTCTTGCCGAAACCGGTAACTCCATTGGAGCGATTCAGATCGCAGGCACGGCAATGCCCGCACAGCTTCCGTTCTTTGTCGCAGCGTGTGACTACACGCTTATTGGCGAAGAGTTCTTCGCTGCCTCTGCGTACCTTTCCGGTTCGCCGGAAGAACTTGGCAGCCTCAAAGGTCAGGATGTAGGTAAGGTGCTCGTCGCGATCGTGTTGATCATCGGTGTGGCGATGGCGACGCTTGGGGCAATGCTCGACTCATCCTCGTTGAACTGGATGGTTGAGTTCCTCAAGAGCAAACTACTTACATAAGGAGCCCGGCGGATGAAACGTAACATACCGCTTCTGATAGCAATGATTGCCGGGTTCGTCATGATCGTGGCGTACTTCATCCCTTATACCGAAACCTGGGGTGATACAGTCATTGTATGGTTCGACATTCTCGCAGCCATCGCATTCGTTCTCGGCGGCGGCAACCTCCTCAAAGTCCACCTCAAGAAAGCGTCTGACCAAGTACCCGGCTGGGGGTATTCCGTTGTAACTATCATCGCGTTTGTTGTGATGCTCGGAGTCGGTCTCGGTAAGATTGGAGTCAATCCTGCGGCAAAGTACCCTGAATTTGCATGGTCTGGTAGCTATCGCGAAGTTGGGGCGCCGTTCTGGTGGCTGTACGAGTATGTATTCAAGCCACTGCAAGCAACGATCTTTGCCATGCTCGCTTTTTATGTCGCATCAGCTGCTTTTAGAGCGTTCCGTGCAAAGAACTTTGAGGCGATTCTCCTGCTTGCAACAGCATTCATCATCTTGCTCGGGAGAACCGCGGCAGGGCCAGCCCTGACAAGTTGGTTCCCCGATTCCATTGAGGGGCTGGAAGCGGACAAGCTCACCGAATATCTGATGACTGTTTTTAATACTGCGGGGAACAGAGCAATCATGATCGGTATCGCTCTGGGTACGGCATCGGTGTCGCTGAAGATTCTCCTCGGCGTTGAACGATCGTATCTTGGATCAGGAGAAGAATAAGCTATGCTCGATTTCCTTAAGAATTTAGATCGACGTTGGATATTTCTCCTCATGTTGTTATCTGTAGCGATACCAATCTTGCTGCAAGCCCAGTTTCCCGAGACACCTTCTGAACTTTCCCAGGTTGTCTTTGAGGAACTTGAAAAGCTCGAAGAAGGCGACAAAATCCTTCTGGCATTTGACTTTGATCCAGCAAGCGAAGGTGAACTGGGACCAATGGCCACGGCCTTCGTTCGACATTGCTGCGAGAAGAAACTGAAGATGTACTTCATGGCCCTTTGGCCTGTCGGCGAACAAATGATCGTCGACAACATCAACCGAGTCATCAAAGCCGACTTCCCTCATTTGGTCTATGGAACGGACTACATGAACCTTGGGTTCAAAGCTGGGAACGAAGGGGTCATCAAGGTTGTCATCACGGACATGAGGCAGCTGTACACGACAGATGCTGATGGAACCGCGATCGATCAGATCGAAATGATGCAAGGGGTCGACAACATCAAAGCAATGGATCTGATGATTAATATCTCGGCTGGTTATCCGGGAACCAAGGAATGGGTCCAATACGCAGTCACTCGTTATCCCGACAAGATCAGATTGGTCGCTGGTTGCACGGGCGTCCAAGCACCCCTTCTTTATCCATATATTCCACAGCAACTACCTGGATTGCTCGCTGCGATCAAAGGGGCTGCGGAATATGAAAAACTTGTCATGGATAAGTATGGCGAACGCAATGCCGAAGGTGAAATAATAGAACCGGGCAAGTACTTTGAGGGTCGTCGCAGGATGGGACCTCAGCTGGTCGCCCACGTTCTTATGGTTCTTCTCATCGTTGCGGGAAACATCATTTTTATTGCCGACCGTAGACGGGAGAAACGCCAGTGAACAGCTCCAATCGTCTGTGGTTGATCCTGTTTATCATTGGGGCAGTCCTCGTGGCCGGCCGAATGATCATGAGCAGCAACGGCATGGGCAAAGCCTACGTCCAAGCGGTCCCGGTGAACCCGGATGCGGAGAATGAAGATCACAAGTGGACGATCTACGAACAAGCGAGCTTAACCGACTACAACAAATCAGTACTCGCAGATCCGAATCAGACTGAATACTTGTTCAGCATGTCAAGAACACTCGGTGTTTGGTTTGCTGCACTTATGACAATCTTTGTTCTGTCATTTCTCATTCGGGATAATCCGTTTTACAAATTTGCCGAAGCTGTTTTCGTCGGGATATCAGCAGCGTATTGGATGGTTGTCGGCTTCTGGTCGACGGTTGTTCCGAACCTCATCGGAAAAATCTCACCGGACCTTGTACGAAATTGGGCGCTCCCTGGCCTTGGACAAGATGAACACTCAGAACTGCTCTACCTGATACCGCTGGCGCTTGGACTTATGCTGTTATGGAGACTTTCTCCAAAGGGCGGTTGGATCAGCAGGTGGCCGATGGCGTTTATCATCGGCGTGTTCTGTGGCCTAAGGCTTATCACATTCATTCACGCAGACTTCCTAAGCCAAATCCGTAACGGCATTGTTCCGTTATGGGTTGAAGATAGTACAGGGGCGTTTAGTTTCTGGCTGTCCCTTCGATCGGTATTTCTGATCGTCGGCGTCCTCTCATGCCTGGTCTACTTCTTCTTCTCCTTCGAACACAAAGGCATCGTCGGCAAGACCGCCAAGCTCGGAATCTGGTTCATGATGATCACCTTCGGCGCCGCCTTCGGCTACACCGTCATGGGGCGAATCGCCCTGTTGGCCATACGGCTCGAATTCCTCTTTGATGACTGGCTGTGGCTGATCGATCCGACGGATAAGCGCGTCGAGGCGGTGGTCTCAATGCTGGGGTTGTTCTGACGGTTTGTCCTATCCCTAGGCAGGTCGTATCCGGCCGGGGCTTTCGCCCGATGCTTGACTTTTAGAGGGGCGGTTTTTAGAGTTGCCGGCCTGTCAGTCCAACCGTGGGCCGGAGATGTGGGGCTGCGCGGTTGGTGGCGGGTGGTGGCTCGTTCGTTGGGCGGGCCGTTGAAGCAAGGACCAGATCATGGCCGTACCTGCGTTTCGAACCTCCCCAAGCCGCAAGGGTAAGCGTCGGTCGCATCACGCGCTGCGGGCTGATCACACGGTCTTGTGTCCCAACTGCGGGGCGGCCAAGCGTCCTCACCATGCCTGCCCTTCATGCGGATACGTGCGGCCCGGCCTACAGGTGACGTCCGGCGAGGAAGAATGATCCATGCGGATCGGCCTCGACGTGATGGGGGGCGACAATGCTCCGGATGCGATCATTGACGGAGCGCTGACCGCGCTGAAGGGACTTGATGAAGCCGACGAGCTGGTGCTTGTCGGCAGCCACGACGTCATCACTGAGGCTATGGCCGCACGGACCATCCGCGACAAGCGCATCGTCGTGGTGGAGACCACCGAGGTGGTGGCGATGGACGAGTCGCCCGCAGAGGCAGTGCGGGGCAAGCCCGACAGCTCGCTCACGGTCCTGGCCGAGCTGTCCAACCCGCGCCGGGCGGCCAAGCGCGGGCTGAAGCCGGTCGATGCCATCATTTCCGCCGGCAACACCGGGGCGTATGTGATGGCGGCGCAGATGTACATGCGGCGCTTGCCCAACGTTCACCGTCCCGGCATCGCGGTGACGGTTCCCACGTTTCACGGCCCGGTCGTCTTGATTGACGTCGGCGCGAACATCGAGCCCAAGCCCCAGCATCTGGCGCAGTACGGCGTGATGGGCGACATCTACGCCCGCAATATCCTTGGGTTGGCGAACCCGCGCATCGCCCTGATGAACGTGGGCGGGGAGGAGCAGAAAGGCACCACCGACATGAAGGAAGCCGGCGATCGCTTGCGAGCGATATCGTCGATCAACTTTGTCGGCAACATCGAAGGGCGCGCCGTGTTCAACGGCGGCGCCGACGTTATCGTCACTGACGGCGTGGTTGGGAATGTCATGATCAAGCTTGCCGAAGGTCTTTCGGAGGGGATATTCAAGGTGATCGCGCGCGAGGTCCGGGCGATTGATCCAGATTTGGCCACGCGCTTTGAGCCCATCGTGCAGAAGATCTACGCGGAGCACGATTATCACGAATACGGAGGAGCGCCGCTGCTGGGAGTCAATGGGGTGTGCCTGATCAGTCATGGATCCAGCGTGGCCCGGACGATCACCAACGCGATCCACCGCTCGAAGCTCTTTTTCGAGTCGGGTGTCAACCGGGCCATCACCGAGCGACTTGCCGTCGAGGAAGAAGCGGTCGCATGACGCCACGCGCCGGATGTGGGGTTCGCATCGCCGGGGCGGGGTCGGCCGTGCCCGCAGGTGTGCTGACCAACGCCGACCTCGAGAAGATGCTGGAGACGACCGACGAGTGGATCGTCCAGCGGACCGGTATTCGGGAGCGCCGCATCGTTGATCAGCCGGGTCAAGGTACGTTCACGCTTTCCTGCGACGCGCTGAACCGTGCGCTGGAAGATGCAGGGATGAGAGGCAAGGAGTTGGACCTGGTGATCGTCGCCAGCGTCACCGGCGAGATGACCTGCCCATCGGTAGCGGCCCGAGTGTCGGCTGAAGTGGGCGCTACCCCAGCCGGCGCGTTCGATCTCGTCGCCGCATGCAGCGGATTCGTCTATAGCATCAATGTGGCCGACTCATTGGTTCGCAGCGGCCGGTTCGATGCGATTGGCGTTGTCGGCTGCGATGCTATGAGCACGGTCATTGACTACTCCGATCGGAATCTGTCGATCCTCTTCGGTGACGCGGCTGGAGCCGTCATCCTCACCCGAGATGAGGATCCTGCATTGGGTTGCCTGTACCAGACGATGTTCGCCGATGGAACGAGCTGGGAGTCGCTGTACATGCCCCGGCGCGAGCATGAGGTACCACAGTCGGACAGCGAAAACGCGATCCGCATAGGATGTCTGCGAATGAATGGTCGCGAGATTTATAAGTTCGCGATCGTCAAGCTGCGCCAGATGATCGAGGAGGCGCTGGACGCGACACGTCTGTGCCCGTCGCAGATCAGCCAGTTCATCTGCCACCAATCCAACTTGCGGATCATCGACGCGGCTCGCGAGAAACTGGGACTCCCGCCGGAGAAGGTGTTCATCAATATCGACAAGTTCGGGAACAGTTCTGCCGGCTCCGTCGGCCTGTGCTTCGACCAGCTTTGGCGAGCCGGAAAGATCAAGCGCGGTGATACGGTGCTGTTCGCGGCGATCGGGGGCGGACTGACCTGGGCCACCAGCGTGTGGAAGCTGTAGGCGAGGCCTGAAGATTTGGAGGTCCGGAAGTTTGGAGGCAAAAGGACTTGAAGCGGTCATCCTCTGTCCCGGTCAGGGTGCGCAGGCCGTCGGGATGGGCCAGGCCTGGCATGACGCCTCTCAGGCGGCGGCGGGTGTGTTCGCTGAAGCCGACGATGTTCTGGGCGACTCTCTGGGCACGCCGCTGAGCGACCTGTGCTTTGGCGGGCCGGCGGATCGGTTGAACCGGACGGACGTCGCTCAGCCGGCCCTTTACGTGTGTGGGGTGGCCAGCTACCGGGGGCTGAGGGAGCGTGATGGTGAGCTGCCGATCGCGGCGGCGGCGGGATTGTCCCTGGGGGAGTACACGGCGCTGCACCTGGCTGGGGCGTTTGACTTCGCCCAAGGCTTGCGGCTGGTCGTCCAGCGAGGCCGGCTGATGCAGGAGGCGGCCGAGCGAACCGAGGGCGGCATGGTCGCGCTCATCGGGGTCGGGGAGGACCAAGCCCAGGCGATCTGCGACGAAGCAGCGGCCGATGAGGTCCTGGTAATTGCCAACCTCAACGCTCCTGGCCAAATCGTGCTATCCGGCCACGCAGGGGCATGCCGGCGTGCGATCGAGGTTGCCGGGCGGCTGGATTTGCGGGCCACGCCCTTGGCCGTGGCTGGAGCCTTTCACTCGCCGCTCATGCAGTCTGCGGCTGACTCCATGGCACACGCCCTGGCGGAGATCGAACTTTTCCCGCTGCGACTGCCGGTCTGGTCGAACGTGACGGCCCAGCCGCACGATCCTCAGAACCTGGAACTTCTCAGGCAGCGGCTCGTCGAACAGATCATCAACCCGGTTCGGTGGGCTCAGACCTGTCATAAGCTCGTGGGGGAGGGTACAATGACCGTTCACGAGCTTGCCCCGGGGCGTGTTATCCGCGGCCTGATGCGTCGCATCAACCCCAGCGTGAAGGTGAAGAATCATGACCAGCCGTAACAGCAAAGGGATTGGAGCCGCCGTGGCCGGAGTCGCATGCGTCGTGCTTGTAGCCGCCGTCACGGGCTGCGGCAGCGACGAGCCGGAGCCAACGGCGATCGTTGTCCGAGACTACGCACCACCACCACCGCCGCCGCCAACGCTCACACCGATCAGCGAGTTGATGATCCAGCTCGGGATCGACGAGCGGGTTCGGCTGCCCGAGGACAAGGCCCCCGACAACGATCAGGCCAGACGAGCGGTGCTGGAGTTTTTTGACGCCTTTGCCCGCGGCGACGACCAAGTCGTAGCCAGTATGGTGTCCACGGCTGATCGTCTGGAGCTGGAGGCTCTGGTGGACTCTGGCGCCTGGGTTGAGACAACGAACCAAATCACCAGGATCGACGTGCAGACCGGATCCGATCCTCAAGACGTAGAATATACCTGCGCCTTGGCGATCATCTACGTCGATGGTTCGTTCCAGCCTCAGCTATGGCACTACAGCCTTGATGATATGGAGGGCGCGAGGTTCGATGCAGCACCGACGCCGCCGGGAATCATGGATCGGCTTAGCGGTGTCGATTGGATTGCCGCCTGGTTTGCGGTGCTACAGGAAGAGGAGGCCCTGGCGAACAAGCCAGACGAGGACTACCAGGCGCCGCAGAAGATCTACGCCACTGGAGTCGGTGCCGTCGGGACGTCGCAGGGGCCGGGTATCGAGCCTGAGGGCCCGGGCAACCCACTGAGCCCTGGTGGTCCGGATATGCCCGGCCGAAGAAAGAGGCCTCCGAAGCGCAAGCCGCCGGGACCTCCCTGAGCCGCCGCCTCCGGTTGGCAATCCAACGCAGTCCAGTACAATCCTGGCCCGCCTCGCGCGGGCCAGTTTTCATTCATTGCTCCCTCCGAGCACTTGGGGCCAGCCATCGAAACGCGTGTCGCGATCGTAACCGGAGCCAGCCGCGGCATCGGCCGGGCCATTGCCTTGCGTCTCGCGGCGGACGGCCGGCTGGTGGTGCTCGTCAGTCGCTCCGCAGAGGCACTAGAGGCGGTCTGCCGGGAGATCGAGGACGCCGGCGGCGCCGCCGAGGCTCGACCCTGTGACGTCGCCGATGGTGACGCCCTGGCTGGAC
>JADFGE010000113.1:0-1535 GCA_022567855.1 Planctomycetota bacterium
TCGTCACTGATCACCTCGGCGAGCCACGTGCCGGAGACCGGCCCGATGGTGATGGCCCAGGGGCCCTCAGCGGGTTCCTCGACGGGTTCCTCGGCCGGCTCCTGGGCGACCTCGTGGACTTCGCGCGGCAACAATGTGTCGGCGCACGCCAAGTTGTATGCCGTCACCGCAGCGCAGGTCGCCGATTGCACAAGATACTCGGGCACGGCGTAGCGCATGGTGTCGTGTTGTGTGTGGTGAATGAAGCGGTAGTTCTTGCCTTCACGCCCCCCACTTCCCGATTCCATCCAGAAGAAGGCAGGGATTCCTTGTCGCCCAAACGACGCGTGATCGGAGCCGCCGAAGCGCGACATCTTCTCGCGCACGTCAAGCTTCATCGGCAAGTCGGGGAACGCCGCCTGCACCGGCGCGATGGCCGCAGCGAGCATCGGCTCCATTGACGAGATACAACTCACGCCGCCTTCGTAGTTCGTCCCGCCGTCATCGACGAATACCGCTGAGATGTTGGCCTTCTCTTCATCGGAAAGATTCTTGACATACGCACGTGAACCGAGCAGCCCCTGCTCCTCACCGCTCCAGAGGATGAAACGAATGGTGCGCTTGGGCTTGGCCCCCACCGCCATCAGTATGCGGGCCGCTTCGAGCGTCACCGCCGAGCCTGTGCCGTTGTCTTGCGTGCCCTTGGAACCCGGTCCGTCCCAACTGTCCAGGTGCCCGGAGATGATGACCACCTGCTCCGGCCATTCGGTGCCGGGAATCTCAGCAATCGTGTTGAAGACCGGGAACGTCCCCTCGACGAGACTGTGATTCAGATTGACCTCCACCTCGACTTCCTCGCCGTCGGCGAGCCGACTGTTGATCGCGTCGTAGTCGATGCGGCGAATGATCACCTCAACATCCGTTGGCAGATCGCCGTACTCAAGGTCGCGCCAACCACGCACGCCCCCGGTTGTCACGATATCCGATCGTGCAGCGAAGAGTCGGCCGGCAATGCCCGCTTCGCGCAGCCCCTCGGTGATCTGTTGGCGCAGCTCACGGTCGGGATTGTTGTTGTCGCCGCCACCGCCTCCGCGTCCACGTCTTCGCCGGCGCTGCGGCTGTTTGCTCAACACCCATGCGCCGGCCAGTTGCTCCGTCATCGCTTCCAAATCACCCAGCGACGTCGGGGCCTTGACGACCTTGCCGCGCACCGGCCCCGCCGTCCCGGCTGACCACGCACGGGCCGTGAACTCGAACTCCCGCGCGGTGGGCTCGACCATCTTGGCCGAGCTGGGCCCGCGATCGAAGCGCACGGGTATCTCGCCCCACTTGTCCAGATGGGCATTGCTCAGGCCGTAGGCGGCAAACTGGTCGCGCATCCACACGTTGGCTTGCATCATGCGCGTCGAGCCGGTCAATCTCGGGCCGATCTCTTCGCTCAGATAGGTCAGGTGATCCCACACCTGAGAGTTGTTCTTGCCCTCGGCGATGATTCGAGCGATCGTGTCCGTATCACCTTGTCCAAAGGCGACGGCGGAGATCCCAAGCACCGAAAG